>CAZZJE010000261.1:0-4320 GCA_964654295.1 uncultured bacterium
AGACTTATGATTAGAAGGATTAGTCATTTGTGAAAATTCAGAGACACTCTCTAAGGACCTACTGCTTGGCCGAAGGTGATCGGCCAAGCAGTAGGTCCTTAACTTTAAAAACGTGCGTTTTTTTATCTTAAAAGAAAAACACTTCTATGTTTTTTGTAAAGTAATCAAAAACCAAAATAAATTGAAGACATTTTTTTGTAAGAGTTTTCTGTTGATCTTGTAATTCCAATTTTAGGCAATAAAAATGCATCAGAATCTTTGTTAACATAAAGAATAAACTGGCTAATATCTGAAATTAACTTAAGCCTTGGATGAATCAAGACACCTAATGGAAGTCCATCTTTAAATTGTAATACGACTAATCGGCCAGATTCTATTATTTTCTGAAGGTTTGGAGTTGTTTTATAAGCATCATGTAGGGCATAATAAACCCTTTCTGTTTTTGACGGTTCGTTCTTGAATCTAACAGGCTTTTCATCAATATAAGCCATTCTAAATCCATCTGGAATCGATAAAACTTCGCGATATCCTAAAACAGCTGATCTATTTATATGTGTTGTTGTAGATGGGGATGATAAAAGGCTGGTCATAAATATCCTCTTTTGAAATTTTGTTTTATAACAATGTTACATAATTTGTTAATTCTTAACGATTATAAATTTAAATTTTTATTGAAATTTAGAATCTCCCTAGGCCTTGTAGGATAAGTCTTCCTTCGGTCGACTTACCCTAAAATTATCCTTTCTTTTCCTTAGATCATCACTCCTACCGGCATTCCTTGTCTTGTCATCTTATTCAATACGTGTGCTTTAAGCTTCAGTTCAACTTCTTGAGTTTCAATACTTTTACTAAATAATTTAGCGCCAAATATCCCTTTAAATCTCGAAAATGATGTCTCTACTAGCGATCTTTCATGATACCCAACCAATTTCTTCCACAGTTTGATCGCCAACTCGTCATTTCCTAATCCGATAATCTGACATATCGCGTCGTTTCTTGCTTTTTGCCACGGTTCCTCTTCTCTTCATTAAATACAGCTCCTTCCCTTGGCGGTACGATCAATTGCTGTCCTTTTTCATAAGCTGCTTTATAACAATCCCATGTGTCATAAGCTCCATCTCCAATTGCTTTATTGACTGACCTCGGAGCTTTTTCCAAAAGTTTAGGCCCTACCTCGCAGTCTGCTATTTCTAACTCTGTCACCTCAGCCAAAATTATTTCATGCGTTTGAGGACATATTCCTATATGAAACTTCTTCCAACGCCTTCTTTTTTGCTTACCATGCTGTCTTACCTTCCACTTTCCTTCCCCATATATCTTAAATCCACTGCTATCAAAAACTAAGACTTTAGGACGCGCTTTTAAAATGTTTACCTAGTAGCTTAGCTCTTGCCGCAACAGTTGTAAAATGAGGGATCTTTAAGGTGATTTGCATAAGAGTAAAGATAGAGTACACAAATCCAATCAATTGCCGATATGGCAGATTGTAAACAACTTTTAATGCCATCATGCAGAGAATAGCATCATCGGAATATTGCTTAGGAGCTCCTATGAAATGGGGATCTTTTGGTGATTTCCATTTTTCGATTGCATCTTCACTTATCCAAAGAGAAAGACTACCACGTTTTTTCAAAGATTCGTTATACTGAGACCAGTTCCGTACTTTGTATCGGGACATTGTAAGCTCCGTGTTGTGTTAGAAGGACACGAGCTTACAATTTTTTCTCTTTTTCCCTTAAATTTTTTTATGAAAATTTTAGAATAAGTCGACCGAAGGGAGACTTATCCTATAAGGCCCCTAAATAAATTAAAGACATTTTTCTGTAAGAGTCTTCTGTTGATCTTGTAATTCCAAATTTAGGCAATAAAAATGCAGCAGAATCTTTGTTAACAAAAAGAATAAACTGGCTAATATCTGAAATTAACTGAAGTCTTGGATGAATCAAGATACCTAATGGAAGTCCATCTTTAAATTGTAATACGACTAATCGGCCAGAGTTTATTATTTCTCGAAGTTTTGGAGTTGTTTTATAAACATCATGCAGGGCATAAACCTCTTCTGTTTTTAACAGTTCGTCCTTGAATCTAACAGGGTATTGATCAATATAAGCGATTCTAAATCCATCTGGAATCGGTAAAGCTTCACGATATCCTAAAACAGCTGATCTATTTATATGTGTTGTTGTAGATGAGGGTGTTAAAAGGCTGGTCATAAATATCCTCTTTTGAAATTTTGTTTTATAACAATGTTACATAATTTGTTAATTCTTAACGATTATAAATTTAAATTTTTATTGAAATTTAGAATCTCCCCAGGAGAAATTAATAGCGAGAGCCTTGGTAAGTAAAATATTGAAAGCCTTCTCGCAAGCTCGCCGATTTTTCAAAATAATGCTTATTTAAGACTTTTCCTCATGTTTATAGATGTAAGCGTTTGACAAATAATTTGATTTAGGCATTTTTATTGAATGCTGCGATTGAATCGCCTACAGGCTCTGTTTTATGGGATTGTCTTTTTCGTAGTCCCCGTTACTTTTTATCAGTTAGCTGAACGATTGCAAAAAGTATTATCAGGCTTAAAGCAGGGGCTAAAGAGTCGTATGAAGAGGCTTTAAAGCGTTATACAGGAAAATAATTCGTAACCACCATCTACTTTAGGCTCGTTCTTAAAAGCCATGGCTACGCTCACCACTCTAAAAGAAAGTTTCCCTAAAGCTGACTTTAAAATTCGCTAGGCTACTTCAATAACTGAAAGTCCTGCTAGCTTTCTTCCTAAAGATGTCTTTGGGAAGATTGCAAGGTTTTTATCGTGCATTGGTAAGGGATAATCAAGCCATAAACTGTAATTTGAACGAATCGCTTGGACCGTTCTGAAGAAGAAAGGCTGAGGATCCGGCAAGAAAAAGAGGTCCCAATCATCGATACGCTCATTCCAAATGTAAAAGCCGGCTTACAGAAGGAAAAATTTTGCCAAAGTGCAAACTGTGCGAAGCCTTAGGCTATTTCTGTGGATTGATCATTATATAAAGTTTATTCTTTACGGCTCTTCGAAGATTTGCGTGGTGAATAATTTTTTTAAAAAAGAAATTATTTAAATAAAAATAGCATTTGTCACATCCTATTGTTTATCACCACTCTAGGAGAATGAACAAATGCTAAAAAACGATTATGTAACAAAACTTATTAATCTGGAAAGTGTAAAATTTAAAGACATTGTCATTCAAGAGGATACAGTCAGAATATTAGTAGCTTCAGCACATGATGTGCAGCTATGTCCCAAGTGTTGCCTACCAACGTCCAAGTTAGTTGATACCAAGCCAAAAGTTTATAGAGATTTGAATTGGGCTGAACGAACTTGTTATATAGAGATTGATCTAAGACGGTTTGAATGTAGGGACTGTTTTTGCACTTTTACTGAACCACTTTCTTTTGCTGCTCCTCATAGGCACTACACAAGTCGATTCGAGTATCAAATTTACGAATGCTGCCAAGAAACGACGGCAACTTATGCAGCCTCAAAATTCGGGGTCAGCGATAAAACCGCAGCGGAGATTTATCATCTCATAGCAAGGCAAAAACAAGAACAGCTACAACATTTGTTACCTACGCAAGTAATTGGCATTGATGAAATTGCTATGCATAAAGGACATAAAGACTTTGTGGTCGTTATCACAGACCTGACGAATAAAAGGGTAATTGATGTTCTCGAGGATCGGAAAAAAGCGGCCTTAGAAGATTATATGGCAGGGTGGAGCCAGGCTTTCAAAGATGGAATTAAGTATGTGGCTATTGATTTGTGGGGGCCTTATCGTTCGGTGATAGAATCCATGCTGCCTAATTCTAAAGCCGTAGCAGATCGTTTTCATGTTATGCAAAATTTAAATAAAGCTCTAGACAATTGCAGGAAGCAGGCAAAGCGAAAAAGTGACGACCAAGAGATATGGAAGGGTGCAAAGTATGCGGTGCTAAAGAATCAGGAAGATTTAACAGAAGAGCAAAAAGAAATCTTAAGCAGAGTATTAACGGCAAGCGCAGATCTGAAAATGTGTTATGAATTTAAGGAGTCTTTTAGAGCCATATTTAATGATTCAGATAATAGAGCCACTGGTAGTGAAAAATTGTCTGCCTGGGTTTTGAATATAGTAAGACAAGACCTCACGGGGTATTATGAATTTGTTAAAACACTATTGAATTGGAAAGACAATATACTAAATTACTTCGACGATTGGATAAGCAGCGGTTTTGTAGAAGGGGTGAATAATAAAATGGCTCTTCGGCGATTTGCGTGGTGAATATTTTTTTGAATGATAAAAATAGTTA
>CAZZJE010000262.1:0-4299 GCA_964654295.1 uncultured bacterium
AGTTTAAGACGAGCATCCGGTTTGTCTATCGCCCTTGTAATAGCTTGCTCCATGCCTTCATATTCGAAATGATTCTTATGTCGATAGATGTCATGGATTTGATTACTGGGTAACAAACTCACTTTCTCATCCTAAATTGAAATGTTTTAGAGAAATCTTAAATTAAGAATCTTAAAGGAAAAATAGAGAAGTTTTCAAGCAAATGAAGGAAAACGGCTGTTTTCCTTCATTTTATGACTAAGTTTAGGAGGCTGCTTTTCGAGCTTGCCAGGGATACATGTTAGAGCCATCCCAAAAATTAGAATAGTCCTCCCCTTGATTGAGGATAATTCCGTTGGTCCAGTTGTGGCACATTTCGTCAAAATTATCTGTATTACCGCCGCCCATACATTTGTTGATTTTACCGTGAGATTTGACTGTATTGTTTTCTAGCATTGTAAAGTTAACAAGATAGGCTAAGGTTGTTTGAGGTAGTTTTTTGAGGCATCCATAAGAAGTTATCCCTTGCTTAAAGACCATTTGTATCGTTTTAGGAGATAAGTTGCATTTGAAAACCTTTTCATCGTTATCACCGATTGAAAGAACAACCCCTTGTTCAGGTTCTCTTGCAGCTACCCATTTACGGTGTGGTTCCGCAAGCTTAAGCGTGTAATAGTCAGATTTTGAATCATAAGTAAACTCGGTAATTGCAGCGCCATTCAATAAGCCTTCAAACATCCGACTCATCTTTTGTCCATCTTCTCCACCAACTTTTTCACGAATCGCGGCTAAGAATTCATCTTTTGGCGTTTTCACTGCAGGAGTTGTTTCCACCACTGCTACAGCCTCCGCAGGAGCAGGCTCTTGGGTAGTCGGAGTCGTAACAACCTCTTCAGCTGTTTTAGGCGCTTCAGCTGGTACTTCGGCAGGGATTTCATCAGGTGTTGTTGGTTGCGGGTTCAGTTGAACTTCTAATAACTCTTTTTGTTTCGTTAAGTTATCGACTTCCTGTTCTAATGCTTCGAGATGTCTCTGGGCTTCGGTGATGGCACTATTTTTTCCAGGAAGGGATTCCTGTAGCGTTCCTATAACGTCTATTAACTCATTTTTACGTGCAGGAATTTTTTCTAGCTCTTTCTTAATAATTTTCGCGAGCTCATCCGCTTTTGTTTGGTTAAATTGGGCACCAAATTCGCGCTTGGGATAAGCGTCGATTTTAATTTCTTTGTAAGCTTCCTTCAGCTGCTCACGTAAGCTTATTTGCGTCGTCCAGGGCCAGCTGCTATCACTACCCTCTTTTAATAGGCTCTCAAATGCTTTTAATTTCGGCGTCCGGATATCGATGTTTTGTAGCTCTGCCGATTTAGACTGAATCTCTTCTTGAGTTTTTGTGAGATTCTCAGACGCTTTTTTAAAAGAGCTGTTGAGCTCATCTAGCTGCTCTTGTTTCTGTTTTAGATTCGTGGTGACAGTTTGTAACTCTGCTTGCAGCTCAGCTTTTCTCGCTTCAGCTTCTTG
The DNA here is from genome assembly GCA_964654295.1 of uncultured bacterium. Lineage (GTDB taxonomy): Bacteria > Chlamydiota > Chlamydiia > Chlamydiales > JABDDJ01 > CAZZJE01. The sequence goes on from CAZZJE010000262.1 coordinate 1,498, forward strand.
CTGCTGCTGCTGTATGTTATTGACTGCATGGTTGTTAACTCGATTTGGGGCATTTTTAGCTGTACGTTCAATAATGAGTTCGTTTTTAAGTACTACAATTAATTTAACAGCATTCTTAAACTTATGACGAAAAGATTTATTAAATGCATATGCCCAGTTAATTTTAATGGCCTGACAGAAGATGGCGAATGCATTTTTTTCTTTCTTCGGCTTGGCGATCTTACCGCTATCTTCTAAAATTCCTTTAAGCTCATTTTTAATCTGGTCACGCTCTTGAGGAGTGTTAAGAGCATGCTCAAAAATCTTTTCACAATCGGAATTTCCTACATAATGAAGTTTATTGAAGAATCTATTTACATCTAGAGACATATTAAGTCCTGGTTTCGTTAGTTTATTTTGAAACCAATTCTAGCATTCGATTTTAAATAAATATTAAAGGAATAGTTTAAGTTTGAAAAATTAGAAACTATTCTAAATGATCAACTTTTGTGAATAACTTTAATGCTGTCTCCCTGAAAGGGTAGTTTGGAAGGAGTTTATGAAGTAAGCTATAGATATTTTCTTGTAGATTTTCTAAAGTTTCTAAATCTGTTAAAGGAGGAACCTGTTTTCCTAAATAGTGATCCTCTTTCCACTCTAAGGTCTGAAGATAGTCGCTGCCATTATCAATAAAATAGGTGTAAATATTAGGATTCATCTCCTTTAATGCTTGAAAAAGTGCTTCATCTTTTAAAGGATATCCTAAAAAAAGCTTCGCATCCATTGAGTGATCCCTTGAACTTTAAGCCGTTGTCTCTTCCGTTTGTGTGGTTATCTATACAAAAGCATGAGAAATGTTTGATGTCAACTTGTCCATTATTAGGAGAGGAGATATCTTGCATAGTAACGGCTTATTCTAAAGAGATGGAAAGATAATGACCTGGATGTTTTTGTTAATCGGCTTAGCCCTTATTTTTTTAGAATTCCTCTTGCCAGGTGCCATTTTAGGAGTAGGAGGAGTCACGCTCATTTTAACTGGTTTGATTTTAGAAATTTCAAAAGCCTCCTTTCTGCTCTCACCACTCCTCTATTTTGTTTTATCCATTTTAGGTGCAATTGCTGTGATCTATTTAGCCCTACGTTTTGTGCGTAGAGCTTCACCCAGCTATAGCCTCTACTCCGATCAAGATCAGGAGGGGTATAAAGCCTCTGAATTTAATACAGGCTTGATCGGTAAAATAGGCGTTGCTCAGACAGATCTTCGGCCTGCCGGACGCATTTTAATTGATAACCAGAGCTATCAAGCCATCTCTCAATCGGGCTACCTGATGAAAGGCAGCCAAATTATTGTCATTGGAGGGCAGGAAGCTACTTTAATTGTTAAACCTCACTTTACGGAGAAACAGACGTGAATGACTTTTTTTTTCTGGCAGAATTCAGCATAGAGGTCTATGCCCTCTTCATTCTTTTGGCGATCATCGCCTTGATTATTATTAGTATCCTAGGACAGTTTATCAGCCTCTGGTTCCAAGCGTTTGTTTCCGGGACGCCAATCCCTCTATTTAATATTGTAGGGATGAGTCTTAGGAAAATTCCACCACGTATTATTGTGAATGCGCGCATTAACGCCTATAAAGCTGGATTAAAATCGATCGAAGTCAATGACTTAGAGACACACTATTTAGCAGGTGGCCATGTCACAGACGTTGTCGCGGCTATGATTGCAGCTGATAAAGCCAACATTCCTCTCGATTGGCGCCGTGCCACAGCCATTGACCTAGCAGGCCGAGACCTGCGTGATGCTGTACGTACCTCGGTCTATCCAAAAGTCATCGACTGCCCTGGGCCAAACAGCTATATCACGGGTGTATCAAAAGATGGTATCCAGATTATGGTGCGGGCACGTGTGACTGTGCGTACCAATATTGCTCAGCTGGTTGGTGGTGCAACAGAAGAGACGATTATTGCCCGTGTAGGGGAGGGGATTGTCAGTGCCATTGGTGGAGCGGAAACCCATTTAGAAGTTCTAGAGGCACCCGAACGAATTTCAAAGCGTGTTTTAGAAAAAGGACTCGACTCCTCGACAGCCTTTTTGATCCTTTCGATCGACATTGTTGAAATGACCCTCGGAGAGAACATTGGAGCCAAGCTGCGTGCAGCAAAGGCGAATGCGGATATGCAGATTGCACAAGCGGAAGCCGAAAAGCGTCGAGCAATGGCTGTGGCTTTGGAGCAAGAGAATATTGCGCAGATTAAAGAGATGGAAGCTAAACTTGTCGAAGCCAAAGCGGCTGTTCCACAAGCGATGGCAGATGCTCTTAAAAAGGGACAGCTGGGTGTCATGGACTACATGCGACTGCAAAATATTCAGGCAGACACCGATATGCGTAGCTCTGTTGCTGGGCCAGAAGATGAAAGACATCGAGGCAGCTAATGGATCTTAGAGATTTAGTTGGTTTTATTGTCAGCATCCTCGTTTTGATCTTCCTCTCTTTTAGAAGACGAAAAGAGGAGAAGCGGCCAACCCGCTCCAAAGAGCGCCACCAAGGCTCGGAAGATGAGGAGATGCGCCGCGTTTTGAAAGAGATGTTTCATTTAGATGAGGAAGAAGAGGAGGCGATTCTTCCTCCCAAACCTCTACCTAAGCCTGCAATGATGAAAAATGCGACCAAACGGGAACGAAAAGCTGAAAAAAAGAGGGAAGTGCCTAAGCAGCCGCAAGAAACTTGGAAATCTACCCATTTTCCTTCGACACCCGAAGATCTGCAACACCAGCTAGGCAACCCTTGGAAGCAAAATCGCTACCATAAAAAAGAAGTTGAG
>CAZZJE010000263.1:0-4253 GCA_964654295.1 uncultured bacterium
TAAGATTTATATGTACATTGGGCCTCATAAGACAACAATTTTGCAATTACCTCTATAGGGGCCTTTAGGCATGGCTATTTCAAGTCTTCTTTATCCCCAGCTCGCCACTTGCTTACCAGCTGATCGTTATCATACACTTGCTTAACCAGTAATCTGCCTTTGTTATCATATTTGCAGAACTTGCCATGGCGTTTGCCATCTTTATACTCTGCTTCAAAAACAACAATTCCTTTGGGATTCCACTCCTGTGAAAGCCCATCTAGCTGATTATTTTTATAACAAGCCTCTGCTGCCTTTTTTCCATTTTCATAATAGGAAATCTCTTCGCCCTCTTTAGCTCCCTTTTGTAAGTAGGCTTGCTTGAGAACTTTTCCTGAGGGAAAATAGGCATATGCAGCTCCTGTTTGTTCGCCGTTATGAAATTCAAGCGATGCTTGAAGGTTCTCTTGCTCATCATAAAAGAGAGCTCTACCCTCTTTTTGACCTTTGCTATAAGGCGTCACACTGGCTTTTTTGCCATTTGGATGATATTCGATCACATCGCCTTCAAGCTTGCCTTCTACATAAGTGGCTTCAAAGGCTTTTAATTTCTGACCTAAATAGTCAGTAGGATAATAAGTTGAGGCTGGACCATGGCGCTGATTGTGGCAATAGTGTTCGATGATTTCGGATCCATTTGCCTTATGCAAGAAATAACGGCCTTCTAAATTGCCTTCACAATAGGTTGCTTCTTCTACTAAATCGCCTGCCTCATCCCATAAGGCTCTTTTTCCATGCAACAGGCCTTCTGCATATGTCAATAAGATCGCTTGCTGGCCGTTTGGATAGAAACGCTCTTGGATTCCATGTAAGCGTCCATTGGAGTAGCGAGCGATTTGAGCAATAGGGTTCTCTTGGCTTGCTTCGTTGGAAAGATGATAAATGAGATGCTCTCCTTGTGGAATGCCATTTGCAAAATAGCGCTTTTCTGCCAATGAGCCATCTTCAAACCATCTTAGCTCTTCTCCCTCTAATAAACCTTGATGATACAAGGCTGTATGAGCGATTTGTCCATTCTCATAATAGCTTTCATGCTGTCCATTTGGTTTTCCTAAAGAGTATTGCCCTGCAGCCAGCAGCTGTCCCGATTGGCTCCATTCGCTATAATGGCCATTCAACTCTCCTCGAAGATAGTTTGTTTCTAAAATTAGCCTGCCATTATTTGCCCAAAGCCTTCTAGGGCCTTCTAAGAGTTGGTTACTGTAGTTTGACTCCTCTACTAATAGCCCTTTGTCATTCCAACGTCGAAGAATGCCATCGAGTTTGCCATTGAAATAGTGGGCTTGTAGGCGCCTCTGTCCTAGCTCATCCCAGCTTTCCAAGCTACCCTGCTTCTTGCCTTGTTGATAGAGTGCCTGGGTTTTAAGCGATCCTGTACTGAAATACTCTTTTTGGGGTCCATGAAGTCGCCCTTGCTGGTGTTGGAACTGATGTTTAATTGATCCGTTAGGATACCAGTCGATCCAGAGACCCTCTTTTTGTTTTCCTATCCAAAATTCTTGAGAGGTTTTATGTCCATCGGCTGCATAAAAAATGATGGGTTCTAATAGTTTGCCCTCTTTGTTATAGCGAGCTTTATAGGCAAAATTTCCGTTAGCGTGTTTGAGGTAGTGAAGCCCAATAGGGTGACCGGCTTGATAAGCCCCGCTGCCTAAAAGTTCGCCCTCTGCTCCATAACTTTTTTCGGTTCCCTGTTTCTCTCCTAAAAGATAGGAGACTTGATAGCTTTTTTGACCATTGGAATGCCAGCGCGTGTGCTCGCCATGTGGCTGGCCATAAAAGTAGTGCTGCTCCTCGATTAATTTGGATTTAGCATAGCGCTGATAGGCAGCTCTCTTTTCACTGTCGTGTAATAAGCCGTTGTGAAAGAATTGCCTGGATATTAGTTGTCCTTCGCTGTTCCATTGAAACACTTCGCCTTCTGGCAAGCCATTAAGATAAGGGATCTCTTCAGCAAGTTCTCCATTCGAGTGATAACGGAAAACTGGGCCCTCCAATTTACCCTTTATAAAAGTCCCCTCTTCGATTGCATTTCCCTCTTCATCCGATAAGGCGTAGGGACCGTGGCGCTCTCCTTCGGAAAAAAAGAAGGACTCTTTTAATAATCCCTCGGGATTATAAACTAAAAAGGGACCATGAAGCTCACCTTCTCGATAGAAAACGGTGCAATGGATCTGCCGCTCAGGGAAATAGAGGAGTGCAGGACCTTGGGGTAGAGCTAAAAAGCTCTCTTCTTTCTTGTTTAAAACTATTAAGTCGCACTCTTGATGAGGCGTTCCATCGGGATAGACATGGACGAGCTTAACCGGTATAGGATGCCCCTCTTGATCTTCTGTATAGAGAATTTCTGAGGGAGTCTGGTCAGCATAAGAAGAGGTGACATGCAGATTCCAAGAGGGCTGCCTTCTTTTTAACGTCGTATGCACAGGTGGCTCGCAGCTCTCTTCTAAAGCCGTTACCGACCCAAAGCAACAGAGGCTAACTAATAGTAGAGTTTTTTTTAGTCTTTTACAGCAGACCATCTCTCTCCTAGAATCTTAAGGCGTTGTTTTCCAAGCTTTCCACTCTACATTCTTTTTATCCAGTTTATTTTTGAAGGGCTTTCAACGTTGCTATACGCTCATCGATATCTTCTATCTGTTTAGCTGCTTTTAAAGCCTCTATCTGTTCTTTACTGTGAGGATCTTTCAAATTTATATTATTTATAATTTGTCTCATAAGATTAGAAGCTTCACTGAGTTTTTCGTAACAGATAGAAGCTTCTTCTACTTTTTTTTCGACAATTTTTTTCTGTTCTTCAGACTTAATCTCTCTCTCCTGGAGAAGACTATTAAAATCTTGCATAATTTGTGCATTTTCTTGGTTTATCTGCTTAAGTTTCTCTTCCGTTTCCTTTTCTATCTGTTTTTTTTGAGCTTCAAATTGCATAAGATTTTGTATTTGAGCTTGCTTAAGCTGTTCTTGATGCGTTTGGGGGGCTATCGTCTGGCTCTTTACACTTTCTGTTTTTGATGTTGATCTGGGTTTGTAGGTATTTGTTCCCGCTTTAAACTTTGTTTTTGATTCATTTAGCCTTTTTTGAACTTGTTCTTCTCTAGCTTTTTGCTGCCCTGCAATTTTGTCTTGCATGGATTTCAATCTTTCTTTTGAAGCTTTTTGCTTTTGTTCGAGCCCTTTAGCAAAATCAGAACGTGTGGAACTAGTAGAATTAAAAAGGGGAGAGCCTACTGTATTAAAACTAAAACTCATGATGATACTCCTAAATCGGTTTGAAAAATTTTGATTCTAAAAATATCAATTTTTAGAATTTCATGCAATTGTTAGTTGTTTTGTAATGGAATAGATTTGATATTTGTTAGTTTTCATTATTGTCTTGTTTTGTGCTGGTAAGAATTATAGAACAGGCAAGAGAGCTAAAAACCAAGTGCGATCCAGAAAAGCTTAGCTTATTAAAAATGATGAGGATTTCGTTCCCTTACTATAAAAATTCTTGCAACTTGTCGGCATTGATGTTAATAAAAATTTTCAAGTGGAAGAGCGCTTGGTGCTCCTTTCCAGTAGCTCCCAAAAAGAGTCGAATTTGGACACTTCATTGCGAGTAAATGCCTCAAAGTCTGCCATTATCTGTAGATAGGAATACATGCTTGGGTGGATCGAGGCTTTTAAATTTAATCTATAAGACGAGGCAAACTAAATGAGCAGCCAGAAAAAACGAAACGATTTTAAAAAATTAGCATTAATGGGCTTGGCTGGGGGAGTACTATTGGCTTCACAAGCATTAGAAGCGAACGAAATGAGTACAGGCGTGGATGCAAAATCTGAAGCCCTTTACGCCGCATCAGCTTGTTCAGGAAAAAGCGGTTGTCCAGGACGTAAGAGTAGCATGCCAGGTGATTTAGCCGATAACATGGAATATTCTACTCCAGCTGGACGTCCGCAAAATAGCAGTAACTGGAATGCTCCAAACCCACAAAATGGCAGCTATCGTGGGACGGCACCGCAACCTTACAACTCTCGCAGCTATCAATCCAGCAACTACTCTGAGACATACGAAGGGCAGCCTTCCGGTTTCTCTAGAAGCCAGCCTTATTACACTGAGCAGTCCGCTCCAATTCAAGGCCACGGCTGCCCAGGTGTATCTAACGCTCCAAGCAGCAGCTATGGAAGCAGCTATAGAACCTACGATCGCCCACAGAGCACAAATCAAGGGTATT
>CAZZJE010000264.1:0-282 GCA_964654295.1 uncultured bacterium
TGCTTCAAATTGGGATTGCCCGAGACGTTGGCATCGATTGCAAAGGTTTGCTGGGGCGTGATGTATTGCGACCAGTCGATCTTTGATATAGCCTGATAGAGGGCGTCGCGATGCTGGGCACGGAAGCGCTGCAACGGCAGCAAAACACGCGTGGCAATACGAGAGCAGTAGTTGATTTTATAGATATCTTGGATCCCTTCAATATCGACATAGACGCCGCGTAGGCTAGGGTGGAATGTTGTGAATCCCAGTTCACGTAACTCATCCATTAAGACGCCTTCT
>CAZZJE010000264.1:292-4245 GCA_964654295.1 uncultured bacterium
TTTGAGGGCAGCGCGTTTGCTGCATGCGTTGACTTAGCCATTGTGCAAGAAAAGGATAACGTCGCCATCGCGAACAGTGTAGTCTCTTCCTTCCACGCGCACTTTACCCGCCTCTCGAGCTCCGGCACGCCCCTTATACTTCACAACATCGTCATAATCGATCACTTCAGCACGGATAAATCCGCGAGAGATGTCTGAGTGAATCTTACCTGCCGCTTCAACAGCTGTTGTGCCTTTATTAATTGTCCAAGCACGTGTTTCGATTTCACCCGTGGTGATATAGGTAATTAAATCGAGCATGCTAAAAGAGGCTTTGATTAAGCGCTGTAAGCCTGACTCTTCGAGACCCAAGCTCTCCAAGAACTCTTTTCTCTCTTCTGGGGAGAGCTGAGCAATTTCCTCTTCTACTTTGGCACAGATAGGAACCACTTTGCTACCTTCCGCTTCGGCGTATGCTCTGACTTTGGCGACATACTCGTTTTCCATCGAAGGAAGGTCTCTCTCCGAAACGTTTGTCGCATAAAGAACCGGCTTAGCGGTCAAAAATGGATAGGGCTTAAGCATTTCACGCTCTTCTGCCGTCAAAGGAAAGGAGCGGACAGCTTGGTTGCTGTCGAGGTGCGCTTCAATACGTAATAAAAGATCTAAGGTTGGCTGCAGCTCTTTTTTTAGACGCGCCTGCTTCTCTAAACGTCCTTTAACGTTTTCGATCATCTGCAGGTCTGCTAAACGCAATTCTAGGTTAATCACCTCAATGTCATCAATCGGATCAATTTTACCAGCAACGTGAATGATATCGGAGGAGTCAAAACAGCGCACAACATGCACAATCGCATCTGTTTCACGGATGTTCGCTAAGAATTTGTTACCTAACCCCTCTCCCTGCGAGGCTCCCTTGACTAAACCGGCAATATCTACCATTTCTAAGGTGGCATAGATAATTCGTTGACTAGAAGAGAGGTTAGAAAGAGTGTCTAAGCGACGATCTATCACATCGACAACGCCGACATTTGGATCAATCGTACAAAAGGGGTAATTAGACGAAGCAACCTCATTGGAGGTCAAAGCGTTAAATAGCGTCGATTTTCCCACATTGGGCAGGCCGACAATCCCGCACTGCAAATTAGCCATTGGCTCTCTTCCTAACTGACAAGCTTAAAAGGGCATAAGCTTAGAGCAAAGGCATAAATTTCTCAATGTAAAAAAGTCTCATTCTAACTTGAAGGCTTCGGCGTAATATCTTCTAATAACTTATTCAAAGCTTTTTCGAATGCGTCAGCATCAAACGCTCTCGTCACAGTCATAGAATATGTTGTTTTGTTTATTGTAACTTCGACTTTTCTCGTCTCAACATTATAATTAATATTAATTTAGATTTAAATTAAATTTAAACATGAATAAAATTATAAACCAAACCAAACCAAACTATTAACTACGCTTTACTTAACAAAAGACAAATTATCTGTAGTTACTGGGAAAATTCCTTGACAACCCTCAGATTATCTAGCTAAACTAGAATAGAGGGTGTTTAGATATGCAAGGCAGCGTCCTTAACGTTTCAATTGAGATAGGTGCCAGTCAGCTAAGTCTAATACCCGGTGTGATTTAAAAAGAGAGAGAGTCTATGGGTGAAAAGACTGAAAAAGCGACGCCCAAAAAGCTACGTGATGCGCGTAAAAAGGGACAAGTCGCAAAATCCCAAGACCTACCTTCGGCCTTTACCTTCATTGCATCTGTTTGGGCTGTGCTAGGCTTAAGTACCCTGCTGTATAGCCAGCTAAGCAGCTTTCTTATCGCTGCATTTAAATCCGTTGGCTCGTCAGATCTCGACCGCATCGTGCCGGCTCTATTTTTCGAAGCCATCGGTCAAAGCTTTATGATCTCATTGCCTATTTTAGGAGTCGTCTCAGCCGTCGGTGTGATCATTACTTTCTTAACAGTTGGGCCTGTTTTTGCTCCCGAGGTCTTCAAATTCGATATCAAAAAATTCGACCCCATTCAGAATTTGAAAGCTAAATTCAAAATGAAGACGTTGGTGGAGCTTTTAAAATCGGTTTTAAAAATTTCGATTGCGGGGTATTTAATCTACGGTGTGGTGTACGACAGCATTCCAGTCTTAATTAAAGCTGTTTCGTTACCAATGGCATCCGCCTTGCTTCTCTTTAACTCGTTTATGATGGAAGTGCTCATTAAGGTGGGCCTATTTTTTATCGTCGTAGCTGTGGCTGACTTCGCTTATCAGAAATATTCATTTGCCAACGACATGAAGATGGAAAAATTTGAAGTAAAGCAAGAATATAAGAATACGGAAGGCGACCCACACATCAAGGGAAAACGCAAGCAGATGGCACAAGAAATTGCTTTTGGAGATGGACCGTCCGGTGGGGTAAAGCAAGCGCAAGCCGTTGTGACAAATCCGACACATAAAGCAATTGCAATCGGCTATCGGCGTGAAATAGATGCTGCACCCTACATTTTAGGGATGGGAGAAGATTTATTAGCTTTGCAAATGGTAAGAATTGCTGAAAGGCATGGAATTCCTGTCATCCGTAATATTCGCTTAGCTCACAAATTGTGGGAAGAAGGCGAAGTTTACGAATATGTACCAGAAGAAACTTATGAGGCCATAGCAGAAATTTTACGCTGGATTGAGTCTCTTAATACAGAAAACGCATATGAATATACGCCGAAAGAAGAGTAGCGGAAACTAGGAAAAAAGATAAGGGTAGTTGAATGGAAGCAATCCGAAAAATCTTAGACGGGATTACAGCGCGCTTGGGCGGTGAGCGCTCGATGGATAATATTTCGCGTGTCAGCGATCTGGTCTTAGCCGTATTGATTATCGGCATCTTAGCCATGATCATCATTCCACTGCCTCCGCTTATAATCGACTATTTGATCGCCATTAATTTAACTATCTCTGTTTGCTTGTTGATGGTCGCCCTCTATATCCCTGGCGCCACCCACTTATCGATCTTCCCTTCTCTGCTGCTGATCACAACTCTCTATCGCTTAGGATTAAACATCGCTTCTACGCGTCAGATTCTTTTACATGCGGATGCCGGTGAAATTATTTTCCAGTTCGGAAACTTCGTCGTTGGAGGTAACTTCGTCGTCGGCGGTGTTATCTTCCTCATTATCACCTTAGTTCAGTTCATTGTGATCACCAAAGGTGCCGAGCGTGTTGCTGAAGTTGCTGCCCGCTTTACTTTGGACGCGATGCCCGGTAAGCAGATGAGTATTGACGCTGACATGCGCGCCGGCATTATGGATGCCAACCAGGCTAGAGAACGACGCCAGGCGATTCAAAAAGAGAGCCAACTCTATGGTGCGATGGATGGTGCGATGAAGTTCGTTAAGGGAGATGCGATTGCAGGGATTGTAATCACGCTCATTAACGTTATTGGGGGAATGATTATTGGAGTCACCATCCACGGAATGGATGCAATGGCAGCAGCAAAAACGTATGCACTTCTTTCTATCGGGGATGGCCTCGTTTCCCAGATTCCTGCCCTATTGATCGCGATTACAGCTGGTATTGTCACCACTCGTGTTTCGAGTGAAGATAAAGCCACCAACTTAGGGCGTGAAATTTCTGGGCAGATTTTAAAGCAGCCTAAGGCTCTTATGATTTCTGCAGCCTTCTTAATGGGAATGGCTATTGTCCCAGGAATGCCTGTAGGACCATTTTTAGTTCTCTCTGCAGGTTTTGGCCTACTTGGTTATGCACTCTGGACAACAGAAGAGCAGCGTGAGTTGGCAGCCGGGGCGGCGGCGGCGGCTCTTCAGGCGGAGCGAGCATCGAATCAGCAAGTGCCGACACATCTGTTAAAGGCCATAAGGTAATTTCAGGCGGTGGAATTGACAGCTATGCTTTAACGCTGCCGGTTATTTTGGAATGTGGCTCCAGTTTAAGCGCCGAAATTCAGAAGGCACAAAAGGGACAGAGCTTT
>CAZZJE010000265.1:0-4242 GCA_964654295.1 uncultured bacterium
GACGCAATCTGATCTAATGTTAAAAGGTTTCCTGAGCCCGTTGGATACTCTACTTTAAATTGATCTCCATAAAAATGGTGAAACTTCTGAAGGGATTCAATAACTAGAAAATTAATGGGAAACCAGACTGGTCCTCTCCAATTAGAATTGCCTCCATATAACCCACTCTTTGATTCAGCAGGCTCATAAGCGATGGTATAGCGCGAGCCACCAGCTTCTAGTACATAGGGATTTTGCTCATAGGCTTTAGATAAAGAGCGGATGCCAAAAGGAGATAAAAATTCACTCTCGTCCAACATATACTTAAGAACACGAGTCAGACGCTCGCGATCTAATATTGCAAGCAAGCGGCGCTCTGTTTGGCCAGAATGCATCACACAAGCTAAACTCTTAGCAAAGTCTGGACGTTTATGTAGAAACCATTGCATCCGTCGTTTTAAAACGGGCAACTTTTCTAAAACCTCTTCGTCAATTGTCTCAACAGCTAAAATTGGTAGCAATCCTACAAGTGAACGAACCTTTAATGGCACAATCTGCCCATCAGGCAAGCTTAAGGCGTCGTAAAAGAAACCATCTTCTTGATTCCACAAAGAGAAATGATTCTTAGGTCCGCTAGCAATCATGGCATGCGAAATTCTTAAAAAATGTTCAAAAAATTTAGTAGCCATATCTTGATAGACCGGCTCTTGAACAGCTAGCTCTGTAGCAATCTTCAACATCACGAGTGAAAAAAAAGCCATCCAAGCTGTTCCATCGGACTGATCAATCCTGCCGCCTGTAGGCAGAGGGTGACTGCGATTAAATAGGCTGATGTTATCCATCCCTAAAAAGCCGCCTTGAAAGATATTATTTCCAGCAGCATCTTTCCTGTTCGTCCACCAGGTGAAATTCATTAAGAGCTTATTGAAAATGCCTTGCAGAAACTCCCGATCGGCCTGTCCCTTCTGCTTCGCCTCGATTTTATAGACGCGATAGGTTGCCCAGGCTAAAACGGGAGGGTTTACATCACTAAAGTTCCACTCATAGGCAGGCAGCTGTCCATTGGGGTGGATATACCACTCTCTCGTCATCAATTCGATCTGCCTCTTAGCAAAGCCAGGATCGAGCATGGCTAAGGGGATGCAATGGAATGCCAAATCCCAGGCGGCATACCAGGGATACTCCCATTTATCTGGCATCGATAAGACATCAAAGTTCACTAAATGCTCCCAATCCGAGTTTCTTCCTTCCCAGCGCAGCTCGGGAGGCTTAGTAAAGGCTGGATCTCCTGTCAGCCATTGAGAGACGTCATAATAGTAGAGCTGTTTAGACAAGAGCATTCCCGCAAAAGCTTGGCGCTGGATGCCCTTTTGATCTTCTGATAACCCAGCAACTTGAATTGACTCATAGAAGCTATCTGCCTCTTTTTGCCTAAGATCAAAAAGGATCGATGCATGCTGAAAGGGGGTAGAAAAGGCGTGATCGGATAAACGCAGTAAAACCTCGTCGCTTTTTCCAGATGCAACAGTAAGTGTGTAGTGAGCGGCTGCTTTTGTTCCCTGATTGTGAGGGTTAATTGCATCTTCTTGCTTATGGATAAGATAGCGATGAAAGGCATCTTTAACATAAGGAGAGCTATTTTGCCCCCCCCATAACGCATAAGCATTGGTTTCATTTTCTGTAAAGAGAAGCTTTGGCCGATTATGCGCATACAAATAATAGATCCCTAGGTCAGGATGGTCTGCCATGATCGCGTTGACGTGATCCAGAGCCTGTAGCTCTCTTAAAACTGGACGGCAAAAGGTATCTTCCATTGGTCCCTTAGGATAGCCCCAACTCCATGTATTACGAAACCAAAGTGTCGGCAATAGATGGATTGTTGCCTCTTCTGGACCACGATTAGCTGCTGTGAGACGAATTAAAAGGTCATTTGCCTCGGCTTTAGCATATTCAATTGTTACATCCCAATAACGCTGTTCATTGAAAATTCCTGTATCTAGCAATTCATATTCCGGCTGATCGTAATTCCTCTTTGCATTTTCTTCGACGAGCTGTTGGTAAGGAAACTCTTGTTGAGGATATTTATAGAGATATTTCATATAGCTGTGAGTAGGAGTAGAATCGAGATAGAACCAATACTCCTTGACATCTTCTCCATGGTTACCTTGTGGGCCTGTTAACCCAAATAGTCGCTCTTTCAAAATAGGATCTCGCCCATTCCATAAAGCTAAGGCAAAACAGAGATGCTGGTTGCGATCGCAAATTCCAGCAATGCCATCTTCTCCCCATCGATAGGCTTTTAAATGGCTTTGGTTAAAAGGAAAATAGTTCCAGACATCGCTATTGTAACTGTAATCTTCTCTTACTGTTGCCCAGGCGCGTTCGCTCAGGTAGGGCCCCCATCGTTTCCAGTTTGCCTTGCGTTTGGCAAAAGCCTTGATTCTATCCTTTTCAGCCTCTCCCGACATGACTCTCCCCAATTCAATCCTCTTTTTTCAGAAGAGTAATCTCTTTGCCGATTAATCCAAAATTTTTCTTACCTAGCTAAACCTTTTTAAATAAGATAATTCTTTAAAATAAAAAAGAATTAAAAATAACTATTTCATAAAATCAAAAATGAATATTTAAAATTTAAATATTCTGATTTTAACTAAATCATTATAATATCATTTTTATTTGTTTTTACTTCGTAAGTTGTTTTTTATTTAGAGAAATAACGGCTTTAAGCAGTTCAACTTCTAGTTTAACGTCGAGCTCAAGTTCGGTTGAGCTTACGGGACCGCATGATGAACTTGCTTAACGGCTTCTAACAGCTGCTGAATGCGGTCTGTGCGCTCCCATATAAACTCTTTTTCATGCCGCCCAAAATGGCCTTCATAGGCCGTTCGGCGGTAGATAGGACGCCTTAAATCGAGCATTTTGATAATGCCTTTGGGAGAGAGGTCAAAAACCAGAGGAATCGCTTGACTTAAGAGATGTTCACTGACTGAAGCCGTACCAAAAGCCTCTACGCGGATAGATACAGGCCTTGGAAAGCCAATGGCATAAGAGAGTTGAACTTCACATCGCCTAGCTAAATCAGCTGCTACAAGATGCTTAGCAATGTATCTAGCAGCGTAGGTAGCGGAGCGGTCAACTTTTGTAGGATCCTTCCCTGAAAAAGCGCCTCCTCCATGTCTTCCCATGCCTCCATAAGTGTCTACAATAATCTTTCGTCCAGTCAATCCGCAGTCTGCCGCCGGGCCTCCCAATACAAAACGACCAGTAGGATTAATATAAAAGAGAGTATCGGAATCAATCATCCCTTCAGGAGCCAAGGCTTCAGCAACGGCCTTCATATCCTCTCTGATCTGGCCGTGTGTCACGTCGGGATGATGCTGTACAGAAATGACCACTGTATGAATTCTTAAGGGGCGATGATTTTCATCATACTCCACAGTAACCTGGGCCTTTCCATCGGGTCTTAAGTAGGGCAAAATCCCCTCTTCCCGCAATTGCCTGACTCGTTTGACAATACGATGCGCCATCATAATGGGTAGGGGCATCAGTTCCGACGTCTCATCAGAGGCGTAACCAAACATCAGCCCTTGGTCTCCAGCACCCAGCTCATGTTCTAAGGCCTCATTTTCATCAACACCGCGTGCAATGTCGGGGGATTGCTTATTTATCGATGTAATCACACCGCAGGAGCGGTAGTCAAAGCCTAGCTCACAATCTTTATAACCTGCATCTGCAATAGCTTGACGAGCGATCTCTTGTGGATCAATTTGAGCTGTGGTCGTGATTTCGCCTGATAAAACAACTAAGCCTCTTGTTACCAAGGTTTCACAAGCCACTCTTGCCATTGGATCTTCGATTAAACAAGCGTCTAACATCGCATCGGAAATTTGATCGGCTATTTTATCGGGATGCCCACGGCAAACGGATTCAGATGTAAATAGATAGTGACCCATGAGATTCCTTACTATAACGTAGCTGCTTATCACTTATAAATGAGCAAAAAAATTGATAAAATGATTAAATGATTAGAATTTAAAATTTATCACTAAAAAGTTTTTAGCCGCACTCCAGACGCTGACGCGTGGCTAAAGACTTTTGATGTAAACGTATTTAAACTTACATCACTACCGCCTATGCAATCGATCACTTTGGATCAACTAGAAAGCTATTATCAGGACTATTTAGAGGGTAATCCCTCTCATTTAGAGGCTTTAGAGGGAGAGCTCATCTCTACGCATGGATTTCTCTATCAAACAGCTGACC
>CAZZJE010000266.1:0-4206 GCA_964654295.1 uncultured bacterium
AGGCATGACAGATCAGCGCTGGTTTTTGGTTGTTTTCTTTTTGTTTAGTTTATGTTACTTTGGCCATTCGGATGCGCTTCTGCCGCGTTACGACAGCCACATGATTGAATCCTTGGATATTGAGATAGCAGATTGCTGTCAACCCTCTTTCCAAGATATCGAATCCGTCCGTTCTCGCTTGAAAACAAGAGAGGGCGATCTATTTTCTCAGCTCACATTTGATAATGATCTTAAAATTTTGTCACAAGATTTTGATCATGTTGAGCCAAATGTGACGATGGTAGAAGATCGTGTGCGAATCTATTTGAAAGTTTGGCTGAAGCCAACCATCCGCTCGATCAACTGGCATGGAAACTGTAAATTAAAGACGTGTGATCTTCAAAAAGAGTTGGGGATCTCTTCGTGTTCTGTCTTCGATCGTATCTGCTTTAACCGCGCGTTTCAAAAATTAAAATCCTATTATGTCAAAGAGGGTTATTTTGAAGCTGAATTAGAGTATGACATCCAAGAAGATAGCTCATGCAATGCTGTCGACATTGATATTTACATTATTGAAGGTAGAACAGGCAAGATCGGTAAGATCCACATTTGCAATTTTACTTGCGAAGAGAAGGAGTGCATTGAAGAGCTAATGGTCTCCAAAGAGTACGTTCCGATCTTAAGCTGGTTTACAAGCGAAGGCTATTATCATGAAGAGGCCGCTCAGCATGATTCGGTGATTATCCAAAACTATTTGCAAAACCGTGGATTTGCTGATGCGATTGTTTCAGTCGACATGGCAGATAGCAAACGGTGCGATCGTGTGGATTTAATCGTTTCAGCAGAAAGAGGTAATCGCTACCATTTTGGCGAGGTTACATTCGAAGGTAACTGCCTCTTTACAGAAGAGCAGCTGCGTTGCAAATTTACCTTTTCTCCCGGCGACCCCTTCTCCCCTGAAGAGATCCGTAATACTGTGATGGCATTAACAGACCTTTATGGCCGTTATGGCTATATTGAAACCTTCATCAACTTTGAGCCCAAGCTTGATTGCGAATCGCTCTCTTACTCAATCCATGTTAAAATCGAAGAGGGAGATCAATATCGAGTCGGCTTGATCAAAGTGTTTGGCAACTGCACAACAGAGACAACAGTCATTTTGCATGAAACACTTTTGATTCCAGGCGAAGTGTTTAACATCGAAAAGCTAAAGGCCACAGAAGTGCGCCTACAAAACATTGGCTATTTCAAATGCGTCAATGTCTACGCCGTCAAGTCTGACACGTTAACAGAGCTATGCGGAAACTACCGCGACGTTCACATTGAGGTCGAAGAGACTAGCACCGGAAACTTTGGTGCCTTTGGCGGATTTAGTACTGTTGAAAGCATGTTTATCGGCTTTAGCGTGACAGAGCGTAACTTCAACCATAACGGACTGTGTAAACTCTTTAGCGAAGGCTATGGAGCGTTGAGAGGTGGCGGAGAATATGCCCACTTTACAACCACCCTTGGATTACGCAGCCGCCGCTACGTCTTCTCATGGACTAAGCCACACTTCCTCGATACTCCGTGGATTGTGGGCTTTGACATTGAAAACTCTAGCAACCGCTATATTTCTAAAGACTATGACATTGAAGCGACAGGAATCACTCTCCATGCCGCTTATCAAGCAAACGCTTTCGTGCGTACAGGATGGCATTATCGCCTGCGTAACACTTACGTAAAAGTGCCTGGAAGTGCAAGCTGTCGCTTGCGTGAAGAAGCAAAAAATAGTGGTCTAATTTCTGCAGTCGGAGTATTTTGGAACTACGATTCCAGCGACCATCCGACCTGCCCTACTTCTGGATTTAAATCGCGTTTAGAGGGAGAGTTTGCCGGCGTCGGAGGAGATAGCACCTTCTTTGGCTTAGCCTATTTAAACAGCTACTATTTCCCGATTGGTTTCAAAGGTGGGGTCTTGAAGTTACGTGGTGATGTACGCTTCTTAGTTCCTTTTGGGCATACAACAGCCAATGAGATGCCGCTGGATGAGAGGCTCTTTTTGGGTGGAGATAATACAATTAGAGGTTATCGTGCCTATCGCCTAGGTCCTCAGTATCGTGAAGGAGATCCACGAGGAGGCGTCTCTATGCAGCTCTTTTCAGCTGAATATGCGTTCAATCTATTTAAACGCGTCGACGGATTCCTCTTTACCGATGCTGGACACTTGTCGATGAAGACATTTAACTTTGGTCGCCTGAGCACCTCTGTGGGTTTTGGTACTCGCATCAAATTGTTTGACAGCACTCCTCCACTGACGGTGGGGATGGGCTTCCCGGTAAATGCGCGTGATCGCGGTGAGGTCAAGCGCTTCTTCTTAACAGTTGGAAGCCGTTTTTAACGAGTTTGAAAGTGTCGATAATCTAAAAGGAGAGACGAAGATGAAGAAGTGGCTAACAACGAAAGCAGTTGCTCTTTGCCTAGTGACGCTATGTGGCTTGCCGCAGTTATCCGCCGCAGCGCCTGGCGAAAAAGTTGTTCAAAAAATTGGTGTCGTGAACTTTAAAACCTGCGTTGAGCAATCAAAGATTGGGCAGCAAGAGCAAGCAAACTTTGAAGCGATGAAGAAACAGATCGAAAAGGTCTTAGAAGAGAAAGAGAAGGCTTTAACGGAAATTGCTCAAAAATTTAATGACCCTGACTATCTAGATAGTTTAGCTCCTGAAGCAGAAGCTGAGTTGAAGCACAAGTTTCGTGTTCTCAGCCAAGAGCTCTCTCAGCAGCAGCAGCAATACTACCAGATTTTAAGTCAGAACAACGCTCGCATTGTTCAACAGCTTGGAGAAGCAGTCTCTAAAGCTGCAGCTGACGTGGCTAAAGAGCGCAAGATCGATCTGATTTTAAACTCCGAAGCATGCTTTTAAGCAGGCGACCTTGACATCTCTCAACCAGTGATTGTAGAGCTGAACAAGGCGTTTGATAAAGATCCAGCAAAATATAAAAAGAATTAAGTGTAGAGGCGGGCAGGGAGGCTCGCCTTTTACATGTTTAAAGAGGTTGCATGCTATGACACTCCGATCAAAAACAATTCGTGATGCCTTAACTTTAGCTGAGATAGCTAAAATGATAGGAGCCCGCATTGTCGGAGACTCAGATTATCGCATCTGCAACGTCTCTGACCTATCTGAAGCAACGCAAGAAGATCTCTCTTTTCTTAGCAACCCGCGCTACACCCAGATGATGGCACAATCGAAAGCAGGTGCTGTTCTTATTTCTGATGAATCGAATGCATTACCTAATCGCAATTTTTTGGTTCATGAAGATCCTACAAGAGCTTTCCAACAAGTTTTAGAATACTTTCATACAGGTGAAGATGGTAAAACAGCCTTTACAGGAATTCATCCTACAGCAGTGATTCATGCGACTGTCAAATTGGGCTCTAACGTTTCTATTGGCCCGCACGTCGTTTTAGACCATGATGTGGTAATCGGTGATGAAACTCAGATTTATGCCAACAGCTACATAGGCGCACATACAGCGATTGGTACAGCTTGCGTGATTTATCCCAATGTGACGGTTCGAGAGCGCTGCACAATTGGCAATCGAGTGATTCTGCAGGCAGGCGTTGTCGTTGGTTCTTGTGGATTTGGGTATACGACTGATCGCTTTGGCAAGCATCAAAAACTCATCCATTTTGGTGGAGTCATCATTGAAGATGATGTAGAGATTGGTGCTAATGCAACAATCGACCAGGGGCGCTTCCGTCCGACCTGTATTCGTAAAGGCACAAAAATTGATAATTTGGTTCAGATTGGACATCACGTGGAAGTAGGCGAAGACAATCTAATTGTCGCGCAAACAGGGATTGCAGGCTCTACGAAAACAGGCAAGCATGTTGTCTTAGGCGGTCAAGTTGCCGTAGCGGGTCATCTTGAGCTAGAGAGCGGCGTGATGGTTGGCGGGAAATCAGGCGTCAGCAAATCCTTAAAAGCGGGTAAATACCGCGGCATTCCTGCAGTTCAAGTCGATGAGTTTCAAAGAAACGCTGTTCAGCTGCGCAATATCCAACGCTATATCGATGCCATCGCAGCACTAGAAAAAAGGGTGCAGGAATTAGAAAAAAAAGCACCAGTAGCTTAAGCTTTAGCTGTATTTTAAATTTGATGAATAAATTATTTCTGCAAGCTAAAGCTTGCAAAAACAAGCGCAGGCTAAAGAGGTAATTGCAAAATTGTTGTCTTATGAGGC
>CAZZJE010000267.1:0-4170 GCA_964654295.1 uncultured bacterium
GTTCATTTTCTTCAAATCTTAGGAGTTGCTTATAGAGTGTTTTTACAGCTTTCAGGCTCATACCCGGAGTTTTTAACCAATAAGTTTTACCATTTAAATGGATGCCTAAAGATAGAGTTCCCTCTGAGTCGTTGCTAACAAGAGACCATTTTTTTGATTTTGATGATGAACCGATGGAGCACCCTAATGTTTCTTCAGCAAATTTTTTAATCTGTTTGCATTCCTCATTGCAGGCTGCCTTATTTTCTCGTGCAAAGTCAGCGATCTGTTGCCGCAGCTGCTCAGAATTAGTGTATTGTGAGATTTCGAACAGTTTTGTCTTTGGAAGATTTTCCTTGGAATCAAAATAGTGTAATTTAACAGCGGCATAGCCCTCATACTGATCCCTGACATTATTAACTAATCCAGAGTCATTGTGGGTTTGGGAACAAAACTCGATAATCACTTTATCAAGGGCTTTAGAAGCAGAAAACGGATCACACAAATGGGATTTAGAAATAGAGCTTTCGGCCAAAGAATTAGCAAATACGTAAGATTGATTATCTTCTAAAAGATAATTTGGGCGACGACGAAGTCCCTCGAATACATTTCTTTTAGATTCGGCTAAAAGTTCTCCATAGGCATGGCCAATATCAGCCAAATTACAAGTTGGTTTGCTACGGATAGCACCCGATGGGGTCAACATATGTAATTTATAGAAAAATCCCCAAGGCTCTAAGAGAACACGTTTTCCTTCTGTAAATTGAGCAGTACTTGGTGTTCCTGAGCAGATAAACTCTGAGAAATTCGATTTGATAAAATCTCTTTCTCGGGTATTCGTCGGATGAGTATTTAATTTTGCAAGGAAACCTTTTTCGGTACAATTTAGGATGCGTTCCACCTGCTTTAATTCTTCATGCAAACGCTTCAGTTCGCGGTGTTCTGCACACCCCATAAAGATTATACGAAATAGGGCTTTAATAAATGCAAAAGCGCCATTTAATCGCTTATCGACTTGCAAGCGGCGCGCTTTTAAGCTTTTGCCCATTTCGATTAATTGATCAGAAGTTGCTGCAGAGATTTCTGTTTTAAGAAAAGTCTTAAATATAGAAAGGGCCTCTCTTTCCTTGCGCGTTTCCCCCCTTGCAGCTTTAGTCAAAAAGCAATAACGGCTGGTTTGAATTTTTTTAGCAGATAAGAAACCTTTTGAGTCTATTCCTATGCGACATCCAGGCTGCAAACCAGATTGAATAGTTTGAATGGAACTGCTCATCTTTATACCATAGTTGTAAAAAAACTATGAGTATAAGACATATCGGATTAAGCTAGGATTAAGAAATCGCAAAAAATTTATATTTTTTCATTTTTCTGTTTAAACCAACCTACATGATAATCAATTAATTCCTTGGAATATAATGACTTTAATTCCTTTTCTAACTGTTGAACAAAGTGCTCCCCTCCTCCATTTAGATGAGCTTCACAGCTCTTTAAAGCACCCATAAAACGGATAAAACGATCCGATTGAAGAGATCGCTCTCTCAAGATAAGCGCGGGCAGGAAGAGGAGCGCACGCTCTTTCAAAAAATCCTCCTCACTAATTTCCCGTTCTTTCCAAAGCTTCAAAGTAAAAAAGATTTGAGCCGCAAAGGCTGCACCTGTATCGATGCAATCTTTACAACTTAAACTCCAGCTGGCAGGGCGGTGATAATCAAGCGCTTTCAAGATAAGAAAAAGATAGGCTATCTGGATAAAATCGAGACGCTTTTCTCGAGTTAATACATTGCGACCTTCAAAAAACAGAGAGTGAATGCAGTGGAACATTTTCTTTAGCCACTCTTCTGTTAACTCTACTTTAAAAGAGGGTGGAAAATAGAAACCTGTATGTTCATCTTGCAGGTGCTGCATGAAATGACTTAAGAAAAGTTCAGCATGGTTATCCTGATCATAAGGTGGCATCTGATGATAAAAATCTGTATCTGTGGCTAATGTGATAACCTTTAAATTTTCACATTCTGGATTTTCGTCAACATAGTTTTCTATAAGTTGACAACGCAGATATTCACGCCACGAGGTACGATCTTGAAGGTTGATCAAAAGATGCGTTTTGATCTCATCCCGATTTTCTTCGAGAGTTTTTAGATAGGCTAAAAATTCCGGGGCTACCGCACCCTTATTCATTGTCTCTTGAACAACAGGAGCAGGCAGGTGGATCAGCTGGCAGATTTGGTTTCCTATCTGCAACCCCCAGAGTTTATAAGGTAAATTTGAGAGCTTCCAAGGCGCAAAAGCTTGTGCTCGACCCTGCTGCAAATCTTGCAATACAGAGTGAAGAGCTCCATTTGGATGATGCTTCAAAAGCTTGTTGAGCGCTGCCCATTCAATTTGTAAACGGGCTGCTAGTGGTGCATTGGGTGAAAAATATTGCTTTTCAACCGTTGTCGGTGAGACAAGCGCTTGGGAGACAAGCTCTTCTTCCCATGCCCTCAATGACTCAGGCAGCTCTTGACCGCAATGTAGTTCATAACAGATACGGTTGAGAAAGCTTACTAAGGGCATGCCAATGAGATTTCGACGATGAAATGGACTCTGATTATAGTTTTGATACTCTTCGCTCGAAAGAGCTTGGCTAACATAGAAAAGAAAGTCTCTAAAGTAGTCAACAGCCTGTTTTTTAGTCTCCTCAAAGTCTGCCCCCCTTCCAGCTAAAAGAAGAGCCATCATTGCCTTATTCAACGATCCAGCAAGTTCATGGTCCTTAAATGGAGATGCATGTTTATAGAAGGCGGCTAGATGAGGCCATAGAATGCGCAGAAGATGTCGTGCACGCGTTTCCCACATTCCCTCTTTCCAGATAGGCAGGTCAAGTAGAGGATCTTCTTGCTGTTCAGAGATCAAAGACCTTTCTAAATCGCTTACCACCTTCATGTTACGAAGAAGTCTCGGATTAAAAAAGCGCGAGCCATCCTCTCTACGTAAATAAAAAAGCTCGTACTCCGTATCCTTTGTCACTGCTTCCAAATCGACATAAAGATGTTTGATATCTTCTGTTTCGCTTGTAAAAGTTGTTTGAGGGAGAGTTAAATTTTGAGAGAGAGAGAGGATCCAGTGGCTGAGCAGTCGTTCGTCGACCTGTGGAACGAGGCTTTCGCGATAGTAATTTTGTAGCTGACGATACTCCTTAAGGTTTGTCACACTATGAGAGTGAGAGTGCTTGAAGATCTGATTAAAACGATCTAACTTTTGGGCTGCTTCGCCAACTAGGACCATGACAGAGCGAATCCCCTCTTCTAAGCGCTCCGAGTACTTTGTCTGAATCGAGTGGCGATGGCTGTAGAACCGGCAGAGATAGTGTAAAACAGCGCGAAAGATCGTACGAACCTGTTTCAGAGTATTTTCACCATTTTTCTTATGAAACCAGCAAATCGTCTGGTAGCGAAAACGGCGATTATGAAACGAGAGAGAATGGTCTTCGACAATACCATAGGACTGATCGAAATCTAGTTCAGATATTTGAGATAGAGTCTCAACAGCCTCTAAGAGTGCTGTTCCGCCATCTGGTTCGTTACTTCTTTGCAGTCCCATAATGACCTCCTACTAAATTACCCTATAAATTATTATTTCAAATAATAATTAAGTGTAAAAGAAATAACTCGCATAATTTTAGAAATGTAATTAAATTTTAATTTAACAAAAATTATTTCAATTTTTCGAATCTGAAAGCAGAAATTTATTGCAAGATAGGCGCCTTGCAGCTATTCTATTTTTATTCTTATAAGGAAGAGTGGCAGAGTGGCCGATTGCGTCTGTCTTGAAAACAGAAGGCGGTGTGAGCCGTCCGGGGGTTCGAATCCCTCCTCTTCCGATACTTGGGATGATCTAACACTGCAATCGCTTATCAAAATGGCTTAAGCAGTGTTATGGTCGCCTTTTTATTTCTCGTTTCAGTTCGAAGTCATCGTTTATAAGTTCAGCTTTTTATCCAAAGAGCTCTGAGAACCACCTAAAAACATGAAATCGATCTAAGCATTGAAACTTTCAATGGTTATTTAAGCAACAGAAATAATTAATAGCCTACGGATTCTTTACCAGTAATCGTTCAGTTACCTAACAAAAAGTTACTTTTATTGATTCAACATAGGTACAAAGTCTTAAAGACACGAAGATAAACGATTAAACTGTTTAAACAGTGTC
>CAZZJE010000268.1:0-4153 GCA_964654295.1 uncultured bacterium
TTTGAGACTCGTTTAAGACATACAGCACAAAAATATGAGGATGGTGCTCGAAGTAAAGCTGTTGCCAACCATCTTCTCTACGCCTCTCTTCCTAGTAATTATGTCAAAAGTGTTACCTTAGATTATGTGACTCGCCTCGAACGGAGTGGAGAGATTACATATGAGCAGGCCAACCAATTGATCCTGCTTCATAACGCTACAACATCGCCTGTTAATCAGATCAAAGGCCCCCGTGCAGATGTGGCAAAGCAATGGGAGAGAGGGGCTTTACTTGCACAAGATCCTAAAGTTCAAACTTTTAATCAGCTACAAACGAATTTATCAACAATTTTAACACCCAAGGGTGTAGATGAAGGAAAGTTTAATCAACTAATCGGTGATAATAAAGAGCTTTTAAGTCTGCTGCATCATTTTCGTCTGATACAGAAATCTTTGGGAAATCCGGAAACTTATAAGGCGCCTTTTAGGCCGGTGCCTACTAAGTTTGCATGGGAGGATAGAATCATTTCTTGGCATCCAGATGTCGACAGCAAAATGCAAGCGGTCCGTACCCGTCTTAAGCAGCAGCATCAATTGATCAATGAAGATCAAAAAGTCAATATTGTTGCTGACGCGAGAAACATGGAAATTCATGGTTTAGAAGATCTATTGGGTGTTGCTGGCAACCGCTCAGATGAAGATTATCTGCTCAACAACTTAGGCAAACTACCCAATGGCTATTTTGAAATGGTCTTAGACAGCGGCGGCCCACATTCTCATACAGCCTTACTTATTCGCAATAATAATGATTTTTATATTTGGGATCCATCGGAGGGATATGGGCTAATGAAGATGAATCAAGCAAAAGGTGGACTTGAAGTAACAAAAGCAAATATCCAAGCTTATTTAAATTCTTATCGAATCAAAACAGCTGGAAACCATCAAATTCAACTACGCCAGTTTGTCCCAAAAACCCCAGTTGCTGTACCATAACGTATGTAATCCTTAACCATGCGTTATCCCTATGTCAATTCACACATTTGAACTGGCTTATTTAAACCAGATCGCAGACCTGCGCACTCCACTTGCCAACCAATTTTTTAAGCTCTGGAACTATGTCGATAGCACAGAATTTGTCTTCTTTCTTATTCCGTTAGTCTGGGTCCTGGCAGGCCGTCAATGGGGATTGAGACTCCTTGTCATCATAACTCTGAGCGGGTTGATAAATTTGATGCTGAAAAATCTATTTGAACTTCCCAGGCCTCTCCATCTAGAGCCGCAACTTGGCCTCGTCCCTCTCAAAACCTATGGCTTTCCAAGCGGAGCCGCTCAATCCTCTGTGATCCTGAGTGGTCTTTGGATTCTCACTCGTCCCTCTACATTCCGTTTGGTGACAGGTATCGCATTTGCTCTACTACTCTCCTTTTCCAGGCTCTATTTAGGCGTACATTTTTTTACGGATATCTTAGGCGGCTGGTTAATTGGTTTGACCCTTCTTTTGATTTATTTGCGCTACAGTGTCTATTTTGAAGCCTGGAGTTGGCGCTATCCAACTGCTGTTAAACTACTTCTCTTCCTAACTGTTTTCCTCTCTCTCCAATTCGCTGTTTCTCTGCCAAAAAGCTTTCTCTTTATGCTAGATGTTCTTCTAGGTGCTATGATTGGAGCTCTTATTTTTCCCAAACTGTTACAATGCTCTTGGCCAGCGAAATTCCTGCAGCTTTTCCTGATGGCAGCCGGACTACTAACTGGATTCTATTTCTGGGAACAGTTACATATGCCTTGGATGGGCTTTCTTTTGGCTTGTTGGCTTCCAGCCAGTGACTGGTTAACCGATCGCGCTCTGCATCTTTGGAAAATAAGGCGATTTCGTTATGGATGACATCCAGCGGCTTTTCTTTGCATTAGAGGCTCATGCGCCGTGGCCATATCATTTGCCTCAAGGCCGTTTGTTGCAGGAATCAGAACGTCATATGACCTTAGTCTTCATTGGCGAATGTAATGCTAGCCTGTTACTCCAATCCATCTCAGATTTTCCAAAACCTCCCTTTCCTTTTGCTCTAACAGGTCTCTTCGACACCCCTCTGCTCCTCCCTCACCCAAGAAGACCAAATGTAGCCGCTTGGCATGTCGAACTCTTCGAAAATGAATATCTCATAAACGATTATTATCGGACGTTCGAAAGGTGGCTGTTTTCTCGTGGGTTTTTGAAAAAAATAGAGGAGCGTCCTTTTTTGCCTCATGTGACGTTGGCTAGAGCGCCGCTAGATGCGAAGGGTTGGATGAAAAATTTTGTTCCTTTACCCGTTACGTTTCCTACTCTTCATCTTTACCAAAGTTTAGGAAACCTTACTTATCGCCCCATCTGGTCGCATCCTTTGCATCCAGCTTTTGTTCCTATTGAACATACCGCTGATCTAGCGTTTCATCTCTACGGTCGCTCGATTCAAGAAATCGGCCTACATGCCCTATCGGCTCTATGGAACGAAGGCCCCGAATTGCTTGCCTATCATGAGCCAATGACAGAAGAGGATTATCAGACGATCGAGTCGTTGATTGCTTATTTAAACCGTTTAGTAAGCCGAGCCGATCGGGAAATTGGCACTCGTTTAAAAGCCGTGAGTTATCACGGAGATGTGAAGCTAGGGGAGTCTGGATATTTAGAATGGGAGATGATTGTCGATGTCTAATTTAGAGAAAGTCGCTCCAGCTACCTATCGCATTGCTCCTTATGGAGGCATGCGTGTACCCGGGTTAGTGATTGCTAACGACCAGTTATTGCAAAATTTAGAGCAGGATCAATCTCTTGAACAGGTATGCAACGTCGCTTATCTACCAGGAATTGTCGGACATAGTATTGCCATGCCCGATATCCATTGGGGCTATGGTTTTCCGATAGGCGGAGTGGCTGCCATGGATGCTGAAGAGGGGGTCATTAGTCCAGGTGGTGTGGGTTATGACATCAATTGCGGTGTCCGATTAGCCATTGTCCCAATTGAATTTAATACTCTTTCACAAGAGCAGCGCAAACGTCTCTTGCAAGCTGTTTTTAGGTTAGTTCCATCTGGTGTTGGACGCGGCCATAAGAGTAAAAGTTTGACGAAGCAAGATTATGAGGGGATCATTGCCAAAGGGGCTGCTTGGTCTATCGAGCACGGGTATGGGTTAGATAGCGATTTAGATCATACCGAAAGCCGAGGCTGGATCAAGGGTGGTGCTATCGATGCTGTCAGTCATATGGCGCAAGAGCGCGGAGCCGATCAGTTAGGCTCCATTGGCTCAGGAAACCACTTCGTTGAAATCGGTGAGGTGTCGCACTTGTATTTATCAGACGTCGCTGAAAAGTGGGGGATATCGACCGGCCAAACCTATATTCTCATCCACTCAGGATCACGCGGTTTCGGACATCAGATCTGTCAAGATACTCTCGATCGTTTTTTTAAAGAGGGGTTAGGAAAAGATCTTCCCGATCGACAATTGATTGCGGCTCCACTGAAAAGTGACCTAGGTCGAAGATATTTCCAATCGATGGCCTCCGCTGCCAATTTCGCTTTCAACAACCGTCAGCAGATTTTGCATCAGGTGAGGTTAGCTTTTAAAGAGGTCTTTGATCTGGCTCCTGAGGAGATTCGTTTGATTTATGATGTATGCCATAATATCGCTAAATTTGAAAAACATGAGGTGAATGGTAAACTCAAAAACCTCTGTGTGCATCGTAAAGGCGCAACGCGTGCCTTTGGACCGGGAGCAGAAGAGCTTGCACCACTCTATAAATTAACCGGCCAACCCGTTATCGTTCCTGGTGACATGGGACGCGCTAGCCATCTACTTGTTGGCCAAGGAAACCCTTTAACATGGGCAAGCTCATGCCATGGTGCTGGAAGAGCCCGCTCGCGAGTCAAGTCACAACAAAATTGGCGCGGAAAAAATCCGATGCAATACATGCGTGACTGCTGCGGGGTCGAAGTGATGGCTAACTCTTCTAGAACGATTACTGAAGAGATGCCCGATGCCTATAAAGATGTCGATGAGGTTGTTGAAGCTGTGCAGGAGGCCGGCCTGGCTAAAATGGTAGCTAAGCTGCGTCCAAGGTTGGTGGTAAAAGGTTAATCTGCTTAATTGTAGCGTAGGCTTTAGAGGTAATTGCAAAATTGTTGTCTTATGAGGCCCAATG
>CAZZJE010000269.1:0-811 GCA_964654295.1 uncultured bacterium
ATCTTTTCTAGTGATTTTCACATGTTTTTTGACAGTTTTATCTTTAGCGGGTGGTGCATTAGTCCTTCATTCAGGAATATGACATAAAAAATATTTTAAATATAATAGGAGTTACGCAGTTGAATTATTTTTAAAGTAATTATGCGATAATGGATCTAGGTAAATTCATAGGAGAAGCATATGAATAAACCTAGATGCAATGAATATGATTACATTAGTTTTTTAGTGGCGACCCAAAAGGCATATACGTGCACAGAGGCGGCGAAGGTTCAACCAAAGAAGGAGGATGCGCCGCATCATGATTCACTAAATAGGCTATTATATCGCATAGAACCAGGATCAGAGGCTCTATGGGCAGAAGCTAAGAGGCATGTGAATTTAAAAGAGGGTGTGCTCGTTTTAGATGATGCAACACTTGATAAATTTTATTCAGAGAAAATGGAGCTTGTGACGTGGCTTTGGTCGGGTAAACATCACAGAGTTGTAAAAGGAATTAATTTACAGACACTGCTTTGGACGGACGGAGATAGTCACATTCCAACCGATTATCGTATTTATCACAGCGATGGCAAAACAAAAAATGAACACTTTTGCGACCTTTTAGAGATAGCCAAACAACGAGGATTTTCTCCTAAGTTCGTCTGCTTTGATTCTTGGTATTCTAGCTTGGATAACTTAAAGAAAATTAGATCTTTGGGCTGGGAGTGGTTTACTCAGCTAAAAAGTAACCGTCAGGTAGATCCTGGACATATAGGAAATCGAGCAATTGCCGAAGTTGATATTCCATCAGAGGGAAAAATTGTCCATTTAA
>CAZZJE010000269.1:821-4149 GCA_964654295.1 uncultured bacterium
TTTAAGGGGCTATGGAATGATCAAAGTTTTTAAGTTTGTCTTTCAAAATGGAGACATTGATTACTTTGCAACTAGCTTCCTTGGAATGAATGAGTTGAGAATGCTTGCTGTTAAGGAAAAATACTGGGCAATCGAGAGTTATCATCGAGCTATTAAGCAATACTGTGGAGTAGAAAAATGCCAAGCACGTTTGGGTATTGCCCAGCAAAATCATATTGGCTTTTCTATTCGCGCCTTTCTAAGACTTGAGCGCTTTAGCTTTAAAACTGGAATTTCTTGGTTTGAAGCTAAAACTCAAATTATTAGGGAAGCTGTTAGAAATTATTTGGAATATCCAATCTATGAAAATTATTTAACTGCTTAACTCCTAAAATTATTTGTAACGAGAATTGTATAAATGTTTAATGATTAATCTGACTCCATAAATACTGAGAGATCCGCAGGCAAAGATCGTGAGTCCTGCATAGATAAAAAGGGTTGGAGATTGGTAAGCCAAAAAGAAAATATTTAGTCGTGTATCGAGATCAAATGAATGCGCCATGACAAATACAAGAGCAAAATAGAGCCCAAAAAAGAAAAGCCCTAGGCCAAACGTCATCCACATTTTTTGCCCAAAATTTAGAAAAACTTTTTGCAAAGAATAGCTGTGTGTAATCTGCTTTAAATGTGTTAATCCAATTATTAACATCCAAACTAAAGAGAAAATAAGAGCAACCATTCCCATCGCTTTTAAAAGAAGATCTGTCATCTAAATCCTAAAAATTGTCATGTAGCAAGCTCAGTTATGCTATAAAAAAAAATTAATGAAAATATTTTACCTGTTGAAAAAGCTACTAGAGGAAAACGAGCCGCTAATCTGAAACAAATAAGATAATTTATGCAATTTCTTTCGTTTATTGCTTGATTTTCATTACGAAATTTGACAAAGAAATTTTTTAGTGCAATTCTAATCATAGACTGATGCCGAATGGCAAAGGTGCATAAGGGGGATACAAATGGTCATTGAGATTTCAGTTGCTGTTGCAGTATTCATCTTTGCAATCTTAACAGTATTTATCGTACGCACGCTTATGTCAGTGCAGAAAGCTTTGGATCGGATTGATCATACGGTTGCAGATGTTGAAAAAAAAATGAGCAACTTAGATCCAAGCCTACATGCAATAGCTAATATAGGCACTATCTTTGAAAAGAAAACAGACGAACTTAAAAATTCTTATTTTCAAGAGCAAAAAGAAACTATTCCGCAGTTAAGCCATGATGCCAAAAAGGAGTCGAGTCATGAACATAAAAAAGGATGTCGCTGCGATAAAGATAAGAATGAAACCGGCTTCACTAAGGAGTTAGTAGACTGGCTAATTGTCAGCATCAAACTAGGTGAGAAACTTTTAAATAGGAGATAAATTATGACTCAGGAACAGGGTATAGACTTTTTAAAAGGTGCTCTTCTCGGCGGGTTAGCTGCCGGTATCGCTGGATTACTTGTCGCACCTAAATCGGGAAAAGAGCTGCGCGATGATGTTGTAGAAGGCTATAATGCTTTAAGTAAAAAAACTTGTGATTTGAAAGATGATCTCATCCATAGAGGTCGTCATCTATTAGGTCAAGATGAAGACGAAGATGAGGATGAAGACGAAGATGAGTGCGAAGAGTGTGATGAAGAGGAGTGCGAAGAGTGTGAATGTAACGGAGAGGCTTGCTGGACCTCTTTAAATTCTCATTCTTCAATGCTTATTGGAATTGGAGTTGGCGGTTTAATTGGAGCCACTGCCGCTCTATTATTAGCTCCTGAGTCAGGAAGAAGATTACGTTCCCGCTTAGGTGACCAATATGATGATATGCGGGACAAAGCCGAAAACTTTGTCAGCGGTGTCAGCAACAAAAGCCAAAACGCTATTGAGCAGCTAGAGGATTGGAAAGATACTTTCATGACAATCGTTGATAAGTTTTCCTCTAACAAAGGCCGAGGTAAAAAAGGCTCAGGAGCAATCGATCAGATTGTTGACTGGGCTGGTTTAGGACTACGTGTCTTGCAGCAATTGCAAAAGAGGAGATAAACTCATGTCTATCGATCAAAAAGAGCTTTTGATAGGAACTCTCATTGGGAGTGCCATCGCTGCAACAGCAGTGCTACTATTTACTCCAACTCCAGGCGCTAGAATGAGAGCGAAGGTACAGGAGTTTATAACAGGTGGAAATGGAGCTACGCGAAAAGTAAAAAGATCGCCTCGCCGCCGCCATCCCGTAGCAAGAGCTGTTGCGAGGGCTAAACGAGTAGCCAATCACGCAGTTCGTGAAGCGGAACATGTCGCACACTCGGCTGCTCATGCTGTCTCTGGCAAGTCGTCGCGTGGAGGAAAAAACTCGAAACAATCTTCGAAATCGTCTCACTCAAACCATTCAAAAAGTAAGAGTGAGTCATAATCGCGGCTTGTTCAATCAGGGGCTTAGGGTAACCTAAGCCCTACAATGCAAGTCGTTGAGACTGCACTCCACATTAAATAAAAAAAATTTACCTCTCATGTTCTTATTGCCTTACATCGCCTATTTATCCTTGGGCGCTGTCGCTGGATTTCTAGGTGGCTTATTGGGAATCGGCGGCGGACTAGTTGTCGTTCCTGCTCTCGTCCTACTTTTCCACCTCTTAGACTTTCCTTCTAACTCTATCATGCAAGTTGCAATCGGAACCTCTTTAAGTGTGATGGTATTGACCGCAGCCTTCTCTGCATGGTCTCATTTTAAACAGAATGGAATCGTTTGGCCACTTTTCAAGCCGCTGGCTCCAGGTATGATTCTAGGGGCTATATCAGGAGCTGTTTTAGCTGATTGGCTGCCAAGCAGTGAGCTAAAAACTATTTTTGGCTTCTCAACAATCTGTGTGGGTATCTACTACCTGCTTTTTCCACAGCCTAATGGCAGCCAAATGCATCTAAAGTATCCCCGAGCCCCTCTCTTTTGTCTGATGGGTTTTTTCATAGGCGCAATCTCGTCGATCTTGGGAATCGGCGGGGGATTAATTACCGTTCCTTTATTGACCCTCTTCAAAACTCCTATAAAAAATGCCATTTCCACTTCAGCTGCAACCGGTTTTTTAATCGCCTTAGTAGGTGCTCTCTCGTTTTTAACGTTAGGTTTAACACAGTCGACCGAGGGAAGCTTTGGATATATCTACTTTCCAGCATTTATTTGTATTGCATTAACTTCTTGTATTTCAGCTTTTTACGGTGCAAGAGCTGCCTATGCACTATCAACTTTCGCTTTGAAAAGAATTTTCGGTTCGCTATTAGTGGGAGTCGGCTTAACCATGAGTTTGACTTAACCAAGGTGATGT
>CAZZJE010000270.1:0-4128 GCA_964654295.1 uncultured bacterium
AGACTTATGATTAGAAGGATTAGTCATTTGTGAAAATTCAGAGACACTCTCTAAGCCCTCAATAATTGCTGTTGTGCTTGTAACAACCGTAGTTCAAAATGGTTAATAGTATATAGAGTTTCCACCTGATGAAACATTTTTATTTCATCCTCAGATAATTGATTTCTTGGTTTGTTAAAACCTTGGTTTCTAAAATGATTTGGCAATTCACTTGCATTAGCAAATCTGAAAAAACGAACTTGCACAAGTTTATTACAAAGCCTTTCTTTTTTCTGGATAGCCACTCTCAAGTCAGAATTAAGGTTAACCAATTGAGCTTGATTTGCTACATATTTACGCACTTTTTTAATTCCAAATAGAAGTGTTGCAACCTTTAAATCAAAACTGTTAATTAGCGCAAAGTTAACAGCTTCATTTCTCAATTTCAAATAAACTTGATGAAGAATAGCTTTTTCTTTAGGACTAGAACGCCCAATTAAATCTCGCTTTGAGACAACTTCATCGCGATCAGAAGAGCTCATTTCCTCAAAAGTTTTTTGCAAATTCGAATACTCAGTTATCTTTCGTCTTTCACACCGATCTAATTGGCCAGAAATTTCACAAAGAAAAGATAAAAAAGGGAGAGTGTTATCCGGTTCTATACAAGTTTTTTGAAAAAGCTGAGTGGCATAAATTTTGGCTGAAACCTTTTGTGCGACTACATTAATTAGCACATTCCAATGTGGTTCCACGTTAGGTTGCCTTACCTCATCATCTGTAGCATGCCAACGTGGTGTGATATAAGAGTCATCTCTAGGCCACACCTTGTTAACCAATAAGCGTACACCAGATTCCATTCCAATCATTATAATTTTCCCACAACTATTTTATTAAAACCAAAAAAACAAAAAAAATATCATAACAAAAAACATCTATTTTTTCTATTTATTTTTCAACACTTCCCCATATGAATAAACGTTTAAACGGAACAAAGCAGGGGCTCTTCTCCCCTACTCTATCTTTTAGTTGAGTTGTGTAGGCTTCCAAAAACTGTTCAAAAAGTTGCGGAGTTAAATGGCTCTGATAGTAAGTTAAAAGAGACCCTTTTACCCATTCTATTAGATCTTCCACCCGATTGAGAGTGAGTGGATAGATTTTTTCTATGATGAGCTGCTGTTTAAAACCTAACTCATACAAGATTTCTGAATATTCTTCGGGAGTTAAGATGACAGGCAAATTTTCGCCAGTAAAATGCTCTTTAAATGGCTGAGAGGATATAATTTCTCGAGCCAGTGCATGCGTCTGATAACTTTGATTGGCTGGCACCTGAAAAGCGATCTGCCCATTGTCTGATAACGACTCAACTAACTTGGGAAAAAGTTTTTTGTGATTTGGAATCCATTGCAAAGCTGCATTAGAAAAGAGAAGGGAGAATTTTTGATTGGGTATAAACTGTTCGATACATTCTTTTTTAAAATGGAGCGTCGAAGTGGCATATTGACGGCTTTGATTGAGCATCGATTCAGACGCATCAATTCCTAACGTATAGTCTGCTTTTAATGCCGCATGCAGCTTTGAAGTAAGCCGGCCTGTCCCGCATCCGAGATCTAGAATAGTGAACGGATGATTGGGATGAATCATATTAACCAGATCATCGAAAGGTTGGTCTCGTTCTTTCTGAAAAAGAGCGTATTGCATTGGATTCCAAGAGTCACTCATGGCAAGCAATTCCTTTAGGGATTGGATAAATCGGCGATTTTGACAATTGTTAGATAAGCAGCCGCATTGTATGCCGAAGCGCCATATATGGGGTCTCCCAATTTAACAGAATTGATCGCCTGATCTTTTCTTACGTTTAGTTGAAGAGTTAATGTTTCTCCTGCAGCAATGGATAAGATGGTCGAGTTAGTAATAGCTTGTGGGATAAGAGAGCTTCCATCAACTCGGGAGGCAGGCTGAGCAACTGAATTATTGTTTTCATCTGTTAAAACTAAGTTAAACCAATAGGGAGAATTGACTGTTTGAGGCCCCTCATAACTGATAAGATTTGCACCATATTGGATGTGAAAGATGCCTCCTTTTACAAAAGTAAAGCTTCCAGGGGCGGAGAGAATGATCCCGGAAGTTGCTGTAGTTGACGCCGGCACAAATTCAACAACATTTTGCTCATTAAGATATTCTTGGCCATATTGCCCTGAGAGCAAAAAGTAGGAAGCAAACTCTTTAGAAGAGTGAGAAGACTCTTTTCGTTCCCTTGTTTTTTTTGGCGCTTGCTTTTCTTGTGGTCTCTTTTTAGAAATAAATTGAGGAGAAGATTTCTTATTAACTACGGAGCAGAAAGCATCTTGAGAACTATTTAAGCAGCATGCCACTAACAGAGAGATAATCCAACGATTCATGCAACCTCCTTTTGTTATGATAAAGTGATGGAATCTGTAGATCTACTTTGCAAAAGCTGAAAAATCATTTAAACTGTTTAAAATTCATTGCAGGACAAGAAAATGCAACAAAAAATTTCAGTAGGAGTTTTAGGTGCCACGGGACGTGTAGGACAAGCCTATGTGCAGCGTTTGCTAAATCATCCTTGGTTTGAACTAACTTTCTTAGCAGCCTCTGATAAGTCGGCTGGTAAAACATATGAAGAGGCTCTTCAAGGACGCTGGCAATTTAGCGATCCTCTTCCTAAAGCAATTGCTCTTATGCCCGTACAACCAATCTCTTCTATCGCTCATGCGTCCGATAACTGTAAGATCGTTTTTTCAGCAGTAGATACCGCAACAGCGAAAGAGTATGAGCCGCAATATGCAGCCGCGGGATTGGCGGTCGTTTCGAATGCAGGTGCCTATCGGAGAGAGTCTGATATTCCGTTGTTAATCCCTGAAATCAATGCCGACCATTTGAAATTGATTCCTATTCAGAGAAAAAGACGAGGGTGGGGTAAGGGCTGTTTAGTCACAAAGCCAAACTGTGCCATTAATAGCTTTATGTTGCCCTTAGCTCCTTTAAAACAAGCTTTTGGACTTAAAAGCATACAGGTCACGACATTGCAAGCCGTAAGTGGAGCAGGATATCCAGGCGTCTCTTCTCTAGATATTCATGACAACGTCTTGCCCTTGATTGCTGGAGAAGAGGAAAAAGTTGAGCAAGAGCCGTTAAAAATCTGGGGAAAAATTCAGGAAGAAGAAATTACAAATTGTAGTTTAGCCATCTCCGCACAATGTACACGAGTTCCAGTATTAGATGGACATATGGCCTGTGTATCGGCCACTTTCGGATGTGCTCCAGAGAGGGAGGAGATCATCTTTTCTTGGCATAGCTTTAAGAGTAAACCTCAGCTACTGAATCTTCCTTCCGCTCCCCCACAACCTGTGATCTATCGCGAAGAAAGCGACCGGCCGCAGCCACGTTTAGATCGTCTTGCAGGTGAAGGCATGTCCGTTTCTGTTGGAAGGTTGCGCAGCTGTCCCTTAGCACATGTGCGCTTTGTTGGTCTGTCGCACAATTTAATTCGTGGAGCAGCAGGTGGTGGGATATTGAACGCTGAACTTTTAATCGCAGAAGGTTACGTGGAATAGACTATTTTTATCAAACTAGCGGCTCACCACGAACATCATTCACCCTATGTGTCGGTTATTGAGCTACTAAAAGAGGAAATTTTAATGTTAAGTAGAGAAGTTGCTGAAAAACTTGTGGAAACTGTGTGGCCAAACCAGACGACACCGAAATCCGTTTCGATAAAGGCCAAGTTATGGGGTCCATTAGTTGAAAGTTGTGTTAAAAAGATTGTAGAAAGTTTAAATAGTTTACGAGGGACAAAAAAGAAATTTGAGGAGGAGCAAGGTACATCCCTTTCATTTTTTCATGCCATCTCTATCGCTTTCAGTACAATGGATCAAGCGAAAAGATCTTCTGTTATTGATAAAATTACACAAGCCAATAAAAGTGAAAAGAAAGTTTTTCGTGCTATCTATTTAAATTTGGACAAGCAAATTTTTTTTCCAGGCATTGCTGATTTAGATCTTAAAATCTCATCTCTTTTGTTTAGCGCCTCTCTTGTGCACGCCTATGTGAATGCGGTTTTAACCCTAAAAAAGTTTGAATTAAGGATGCAAGAAATCGCCATTACAATAAGATATTTAGAAGATGCTC
>CAZZJE010000271.1:0-4074 GCA_964654295.1 uncultured bacterium
CACCAAGAGAGAGATATTCTCCCAATGGCGAACCATAATGCTCTGTGGGAAGATTCATCTCATATAAGCTATGTCCCCCCTCATGAAGCGACGTTTTGATATGACTCATCACGTTGTGTTCTAATATCCGCGTTGTAATGCGGCTATCGGAGGGATGAAAAGTCGACGAGAAGGGATGGTTGGAAGAGTCTAAACGGCCTCTTTCAAAAGAAAAGCCCATCGCTTGCAGGATCTCATTTCCAAACTTAATCTGTAGATCTTTTGGATAGTGGCCTTTGAGACAGCTATCGTCGACCTGCTTTTTTGACCGAATCTCTTTCAATAAGTGACTGATTGACCCGCGCAGCTCACCAAATAGTGAACTAATTTGGCTACTGGTTGCTCCCGGCTCATACTCTTCTAACAACGCATCATAAGGATGCTCTTCGTATCCCAAGAGCTCTGCTTTCTTGCGCACCAGAAGAATGATCTTTTCAAGAAAGGGGGCGAATTGATGAAAAGCATCGGCCTCTTTTGCATGGCCCCAAGCGTGAATGGCTTGGGAAGTCACCGCTGTAAACTCTTCAACAAATTCTGTTGGCAATGCTGTCTGCCTCCGATAATCCCTCCGCCAGCGCTGCAACGCTGCCTGCTGGGCGGCGTTGAGGTTTTTTGCCTTGATTTCGCCTGTTTTCAAGTCAATCAGAGCAGCTAGCGCCTCGGCAAATTGCTTGCTTGTCTGCTCCTGATGCACTAAAGAGGCTAAAATCTTGCGCTGCTCAGCTCGGGCTTGAGCTGCGCTGGGCGGCATATAGGTCTCCTGGTCCCATCCCAACAGATCTAAAACGGCTCTAAGATGCCTAGCGCGCAAGGAAAGCGAATGGACGCGGGCATAGCTCTGCTGCTGCTGTTCTATCGTCATACTAACCTTAAACCTTTACGCCAGCTCTTTCGTTAATCGTCTTTTCTAATTTTGTCGCATCGGCAGCGAATTTGCGGATGCCTTCCGACAGCTTTTCGGTCGCCATCGCATTTTCATTTAGCTGCCAACGGAAGCTGCGCTCATCCATTTCTATGCGATCGATCGAAAGCTCTTTGGCATGCTGAGGATCTAATTTACGCTCTAGTGTCGACTGGTCTGAATCTAGTTCCTGTAAAAACTTAGGCGCAATTGTCAAGAGGTCGCATCCTGCCAATTCAACGATCTCGCCTTTATTTCGGAAGCTTGCCCCCATGACTTGAGTTTTATAGCCAAACTTTTTGAAGTAGTTATAGATCTGAGTGACCGACTTGACTCCTGGATCTTCAGCTGGAGGATAATTTTCGACGTTTTCGGCTTTCTTATACCAATCCAAAATACGGCCGACAAATGGAGAGATCAAAGTCGCCTTTGATTCGGCACAGGCGATCGCTTGAGGAAGCGAAAAGAGTAGGGTCATATTACAATGGATTCCCTCTTTTTCCAACTCAGCAGCAGCTTGTATCCCTTCCCAAGTGGACGCTAACTTAATTAAAATGCGCTCGCGGGAGGTTCCACAGCTTTCATAAAGGTCAATAATCTGCTTGGCACGCACAATGTTTCCCCGGATATCAAAAGAGAGGCGCGCATCGACTTCAGTGGAAACACGACCAGGAATGACCTTTAAAATTTCAATACCGAAATTGACAAACAGCTTATCCATTAAAATGCGGCGACGTTCGTTTTCGTCTCGCGCCTTGGAACGGCTATAGCTCATCGCTTCTTCAATCAGATACTCATACTGCTGCTTACCTGAGGCTTCTAAGATTAAAGAGGGGTTGGTTGTCGCATCGGTGGGACAAAAGGCTTTAATAGAATCGATGTCGCCAGTATCGATGACAATCGTTGTCATCTCGCGAAGCTGCTCTAGCTGATTGTTGCTCATAAGTTCTCTCCTCTACTTATTTATGCATAAAGTCTTCTAATCCCTAGCTTAGGCGCAATCGCTAATTGGCTCAAGGCGAAATGAAATAGTTAAGGGAATCTCTCCAATTTTGAGTTCAAGCTGGGAATTCAATCGAGTCAATAAGAGGCGATAAGGAATTTTAACTTGTTGGTTGCCAACATCAACACCTACATGAGACATGCTTAAAATTTCGTCCGACTCACGGATTTGACGGCAGAGGGCCTCAAATTTTCTCAGCTGTCTCAATAAAGTCGGGTCTTCAAAGGCATACACTTTTCCACACTGGTCGCAGCATACTTTTCCCTGCTGTTCGA
This sequence comes from uncultured bacterium, assembly GCA_964654295.1. Taxonomy (GTDB): domain Bacteria; phylum Chlamydiota; class Chlamydiia; order Chlamydiales; family JABDDJ01; genus CAZZJE01. Next base: position 2,219 of record CAZZJE010000271.1, read on the forward strand.
GCTCAAAAATTGAAAAAGAGAGCTCTTTTTCACATCCTAGGCACTTTAAACGTAATGTCTTGCCTTTTTGCATCTTTTCACCTTCTCCGGCCAAATTCAATATTAGACCTTCTATCTTACCAGGCTTGCCTCCCTATCGCAAGTATTTGTCGAATAAACAACTGCATGCGGCCTTTGATTGCAATAGACTTGCATTTGCGTTATGCTGCTTCTAATTTGTAAGAGTGGAGATGCATTTTGAGACTAAAGCGCCTAAAAATTTTTGGATTTAAATCGTTTGCCGAGCGGACTTCTCTTGAATTTCATGAGGGAGTCACTGCGATCGTAGGGCCCAATGGCTGTGGAAAATCAAACATTTCCGATTCTGTTCGCTGGGTTCTTGGAGAGCAGTCCGCCAAATCGATCCGCGGCGGAAAAATGCCCGATGTGATCTTTGCCGGAACAGCCAAACGAAAAGCTCTTCAGTTTGCCGAGGTCTCCCTTGTTTTAACAGATATCGATGGCCATCTTCCCACTGCTTACTCTGAAATTGAAATCACCCGCCGCCTACATCGTAGCGGGGAATCGGAATATCTGATCAACCGTCAGCCTGCTCGCCTACGCGATATCCAAGAGCTTTTTATGGATTCCGGTATTGGCAAAGCAGCCTTCTCCATCTTCGAACAGGGTAAAATTGACCAGGTCATCCAACAAACGCCCAATGAACGGCGCAAGCTCTTCGAAGAGGCTGCTGGAATCTTACGTTTCTTAGTCAGGCGAGGCGAGGCCTTCCGTCGTCTAGAAGAGGTCGATCATAATTTGGAACGGCTGCGCGATCTCTTAAAAGAGGTCGATAGTCGCGTCCTGCTCCTCGAAGAACAGGCGGCAAAAGCTCTTCAATATCGTCAAGAGCGCTCTCAGCTAGAAGAGCTAGAGCGGCAGCTGCTTTTAGGTAAGGTTGCCTCCATCGTGCATAAGCAGCATCAAGCAGCAACCAAAGAGCAAGAGCAGCAGCAGAAGCTGACTGAGCTAAAGACCACTGAAAATCAGATCCAAGAGCAACTATCTGCCGCCCGCCACGCCTGGAACGAGAGCGAAATCCTCGTTCGCCGCTCCAGCGATCAACTCTACCGCATCCGCAGTGATAAAGAGGTCAAATTCCGCGAGCGTCACCTCCATCAGGAGCGTTTAAAAGAGCTTCAGCAGCAAGAGCGCCGCTGGCTGGCGGAGCTGGAAGAGCTAGCCGCAGCTAAAGAGCGAAGAAAAAAAGAGCGGCTGCGTGCTTTAGAAGAGGAGTCAGCTCTAAACAATCAGCTTCAAAATAGCCTCTCTGCCTTTGAACAGCAGCGCCACACTCTCGAGCAGCGAGATGCAGCGCTAGAAGAGCAGCGTGCCCAGCAGCAGCGTCTCCAGCGTCAAAGTTTCCAGCTGATGGAAGAGTCCCGTCGCCTAGAGAGTCAATGGAAAGAGCAATCTGTCCGCTTAGAGCATTCTAAAGAGCGTTTGGTTCATTCACAATCTCGCCAGGAGCAGCTAGATCTTCTGTTAAAACAGCAGACAGAACAGATCGAGCAGAGTAAAGAGTCTGTACAAGATGTCTTAGATCAGGTCGAAACGGCTAAAGATCTCCTTAGCAGCTATGCTGAAAAAATAGAGTCGCTTCAGGCGATGCAGCAGCAGCTGCAAAAGCAGCGTGAGCAGCTGCTCCAAGAAAAAGCGAATCTACACGCACGAAAAATGGTCTTAACTCGTTTACAAGAGGAACTCGAAGGCTTCTCTGCCGATAGCAAGCGTCTTTTAAAAGAGTCTAACTCAGCTAAAAGTCCTCTCCATAATCTTATCACGCCGCTCTATACCTACTTAACTCCTATTCAAAG
>CAZZJE010000272.1:0-4045 GCA_964654295.1 uncultured bacterium
GCAATTACCTCTTTAGCCTGCGCTTGTTTTTGCAGGTTTTAACCTGCAACTATAGCCAATTTGTTAAGAAGCGCTGCTACCGCCCGCAGTCCTTGGAAGGAGTATTGAGAATTTTTGAAAACAAACTGCACTAGAGAGGGTTCCATCTCTTTTGTTTGCATCGCTTTTTCATCCTGGTTAAAGACTGTTTTGAAAAATTTAATGGCTTTTTCTGTGGCTTCAGATTGAATTTTAGCACGATTAACTAAAGAGTCGTCTTGAAACAAGAAGTCTAAATTGCCATTTTGATTCACCTTTTGACGCTGCTGATCAGAGAGAGCTGAAATAAAAATGAAATGGTCAGCCCGACCTGGGATGGCCTCATAGATAGCATTGGGAATATGGCGAGCAAAAAAGCCTGCATTGTTCTTACTAACTAACGTTTGATCTCCCTCACCAGCTATAAAATAGGTAGAAACGTTAATTTGTTTTAAACTCTCTTCGTCAAATATCCACGCCCACCCTGGAGCCATAACAAAAGCTGCTTTGATTCTAGGATCTTTCCAATCTTTAGCCATCATCTCTTTATTGAGCGTAGGCAACGCTTCATTCACTTTAATAAAATCTTCAGGAGACGCATACTCTGCCCCAGGCATTAAGGTTTCAAGCTTTGTTGCTCGTCCTCCGATGCTCCACACGGCAGTCGTACCGCCTAAAGAGAAGCCTGCAATTCCAATATGATCAAGGTCGGCTTGCTTTGCTAAATCGCTAGCCGAAAATTGATCGATTAGCTGATGGACATCTTGCGCGCGCTGCCAATGGTTAATGTGCACTTTACCATTGGTTAAGTCGCGATGCTGCACAGCAATCACAATAAATCCTTGATTCACCAGCCCTCCAATTAGCCAGGAGAGCTGATGGGGGTTACCCGTATAGCCATGTGATAAAACAATGAGTGGAAACTTGCCTTTTGAGTGATCAATTGGAGCGTCTTGCGCCACTTTGAAAAGATCCCAAGGGTTATCCGAAGGTTTTCCTGCGGTGTTAGAGCTCACGGGATACCAAACTAATAGTTGGCGGTCAACCTTTTGGAAATCATCAAAAAATGGAATTTCTCGAAAGCCAACAACCGGCTCAGCATTTGCTGGATTAGATGAGTAACCGAATAAACAGAGTGGAAACAGAAGAAAGATAAGACAATAGCGCATCATTAACCTCAAAATTAGATACAAAGGAATGAGCAAACTTATTTCCTTATATAAGTGATCTCTCTTTTAATTTGCACTTTAGTTTTTAAACACAATTCATATTAAAAATAGGCTGTTCCAACAATAAAACTTCTCTCATAAGTCCCCAAGAAGGTATATAAAAATTAGCCTTTAATTTGGAGGATGGCTATGCGCTGCCGACATCGAGATCGCCGCTACACGTTAGTTATTCGCTCTGGAGAGGAGATGCAATATGGCCGTGTCCAAATGATTATTGCCAAATCGCGTTGGAGTCCAGCTGCCGATGTCTATGAAACCGAAGAGCAACTTTATATTAACATTGAACTGGCAGGGATTGATTCACAAAAAATCGACATTTCTCTGTATGAAAACGCTCTAGTTGTTGAAGGCCAAAGGCAAATAAAACCTGTTACATCAAACTGCCTCTATCATATGGCGGAAATTCAGCAAGGCCCTTTTTGTTTTGAGCTTCCTCTCTTTTTTCCTGTCGAATCCGAGAAAGTCGATATTCAATATGAAGATGGAATCCTTTCAATTATTCTAAACAAACAGGTGGCGAAGCCATGATGCCAGAATCGCAGATCATCTTGGAAAACAATCAGCAATTTCCCGAAGCTCTACCTCTTTTACCGATCAAGGGTTCGGTCGCCTTTCCACAGATTCTCTTGCCCCTACCTGTTGTACTGCCAATTTCTATTCGCTTTATCGATGATGTGATGAGAGACAACCGCATGCTTTTTTTGGTAGCTCAACGAGATGAAACAATTGAGCTTCCAAAGATTCAAGATCTCTATTCCGTTGGAACTGTCGGAATCATCCATCGATTAATAAGAAGTAATGATGGCTCTTTGAGACTCATTGTTCAGGGATTGGAACGGGCGCGTCTAGTGCAAATCACAAATAGTGACCCCTACTTCATCAGCCAAATTTCACTTTCGCCAGAAGTTGATTTAGAAAAAGAGCAGACCGAGAGCTTACGTATTGCAATCTTAAACCTTTTGAGAAGATTAGTTGGATTAATTGATGAATTAAGTGAAGAGGTTGTTTCAACAGTAGAAAGTATCACGGATGCCAGGCAGCTAGTCTATATCATCGCTTTAACCATTCCATTTTCGACGCAGACGCGCCAAGAGCTTCTGGAAACGGATCCATTAGACGCCAAGATGAAGCATTTGATCAGTGCCATGCAGCATGAGATTATGGTGCGGGAGATGGGCCATAAGATTGTGATGGAGACACAAGAGCGCATGTCTAAAGCTCAGAGAGACTATTTTCTGAAAGAGCAGGTGCGTTCCATTCAAAAAGAGCTAGGCGATGAAGGTGAACAGGGAGAAATTAATGAGTTGCGCCGTCGCCTTGAATCGGCTGGTTTACCAGAAGAGATCAAGCGAGAAGCTAATAAGGAGCTAAGCCACCTTGCTTCAATGCCTGCAGCCTCTTCTGAATATGGCATGGTTCTTTCGTATTTAGGCTGGCTTGCAGAACTACCTTGGAGCAAGATGACAGGCAATGAGATTGATGTGCGCTATGCAAGGGAGGTATTAGATCGAGACCACTACGATCTGGACAAAGTCAAAGATCGCCTTTTGGAACATCTAGCAGTTAAAAAGCTAAGAAAAGATCGGCTAGCTGCCGCCGACAACATCCATCAAATAAATCATTCAACTGTAAATTCAGAATCAGAAAAGAAAACTGCAGCTGTCGTTGATGAAACGATTATCCGAGAACCTATCCTCTGTTTTTTAGGGCCTCCAGGGGTTGGAAAGACAAGCTTAGGTCAATCCATTGCAAAAGCGTTAAATCGTAAATTTGTACGTATTTCATTAGGTGGCGTCCACGATGAGTCGGAGATCCGAGGCCATCGCCGCACCTATGTTGGAGCTATGCCAGGCAGAATCATCCAGGCAATCAACCGTGCAGGCGCAAGAGATGCTGTTGTGATGTTGGATGAAATTGATAAGGTCGGTAGTGACTGGAGAGGTGACCCTGCGGCTGCTCTTTTGGAGGTTTTAGACCCTGCGCAAAATCATAACTTTGTCGACAACTATCTAGGTGTCGGCTTTGACCTTTCCCAAATTCTTTTTATCGCTACAGCTAACACGTTAGATACGATCTCTGGTCCCCTTCTTGACCGCATGGAAATCTTATCTTTGGCAGGATATACCGATGATGAGAAAGTTCATATTGCTGAGCAATATTTGATTCCCAAGCAAATCGAAGCACATGGATTAAAAAAAGAGGAGATAACCTTTGATCCAGCAGCTATCCGAGCGATTATTAGAGGCTATACTCGAGAAGCAGGCGTTCGCAGCCTTGACCGAGAAATTGCCACAATCTGTCGAAAGGTTGCGCGTCAACTTACTGAAGGGGAACAAGGGACAACTCACGTCACAACAGAAAAAGTTGTTCAATTTTTAAGACGGCCGCTGTTTCTTGATCAGGTTGCAGAGCGTGTAGACCGCCCAGGAATCGCTACAGGGCTAGCTTGGACAATGAGTGGAGGCGACGTTCTATTCGTTGAAGCGACGATGATGGCAAGCCACAATGAACAGCTCATTTTGACAGGAATGCTTGGCGATGTGATGAGAGAGAGTGCGCAGGCAGCTCTTTCAGTCATCCGGTCTAATCCACAGCTACTCAACATCTCTCCCACAATCTTTGAAAATAAGATTTTTCATGTGCATGTCCCGGCTGGAGCTGTTCCTAAAGATGGCCCTTCGGCTGGAATCACAATGGCTACTGCAATCGCATCCTTGGTAAGTGCTCGCCTTATTCGAAATGATATCGCCATGACTGGAGAAATCACATTGCGAGGAAAGGTTCTGCCTGTTGGAGGA
>CAZZJE010000273.1:0-4034 GCA_964654295.1 uncultured bacterium
AATTTCCTCCGTGTAACTTGAATTTTGCAATTACCTCTAAAGCCTACGCTACATCCCATCTTTTTTACTAGACCTTACCCCCTTCCGGACGTTAAGCTGTTGCCAAGATAAATCTTATGAGGAGCTTATGACCATCGAAACAGTTGTCTACTTAAATGAATGGGGAGAGCTGCGGGAAGATTGTCCTGTTGAAATGAGTCCCGAACTACTCGAACGTATCTACCGCGTGATGACGCTTACCCGCCATGTCGATGAGCGCATGATCATCTTGCAACGCCAGGGCGAAATTCCCTTTGCACTGAGCTCATTGGGCGAAGAGGCTTGCGCTGTCGTCAGCGCTGCGGCTTTAGAACCTCAAGATTGGCTTTATCCACAATATCGCGAAGTCGGCCTACTCTTCTGGCGCGGCGGCACAATCGAAGATTTTGTGCATCATATGTTCGGAAACGCCAAAGACTCCATCTACGGCCGCCAAATGCCCAATCACTTCGGCAGCCGAGTTCTCAACATCGTCACGGTCTCTTCTCCCATCGGAACAAAAATTCCCCATGCTGCCGGATGCGCCTATGCGATGAAACTGCAAGGGGAGTCTGCCGTTGCGGTCAGCTACTTCGGCGAAGGCGCAACTTCAGAGGGAGATTTCCATGCCGGCTTGAACTTTGCCGCCGTTCGTAAAGCCCCCGCCATTTTCTTCTGTCGCAACAACGGCTTTGCCATCTCCACCCCCTGTAAAAATCAATTTGCCTGCGATGGAATCGCGGTAAAAGGAATTGGCTATGGAATGCCAGCCATCCGCTTCGATGGAAACGATGTCTTTGCGACCTATGCTGCGGTTAAACAGGCTAGAGAACATTGCATCAGCGGCCAAGGGCCTGTCCTCCTAGAAGCCATGACCTATCGCCTAGGTGCCCATTCGACATCCGATGATCCCACCCGCTACCGTCAAGAGCAAGAGGTCGAGCAGTGGCGCGGCCGCTGCCCAATCTTACGCTTGAGACGATACCTAGAAAAACATGGTCTTTGGGATGAACAAAAAGAGGCGGAACTCATCCGCGACTGCTCTGCCCAAGTCGATGCTGCCATCTCTGCTGCGAAAAATACACCGCCTCCACCTGTTGAAAGCCTATTCGACCATGTCTACTTTGAACCAACTCCTCATCTCAAACAGCAGCGAGCAGACCTTCTCGCTTACTACCGCCATAGGAGATAAGTGATGGCTCTTCTCAATATGATTCAAGCTCTTAACCAAACGCTCCATGCCGAATTTGCCCGAGATCCCCGCCTCCTTTCGTTTGGAGAAGATGCCGGTGCCTTTGGGGGAGTCTTCCGTGTCACAAGCGGTCTACAAGAGGCCTTTGGAGAGGCCCGCTCCTTCGACACGCCCTTATGTGAGCAGGGGATTGTAGGCTTTGCCATCGGCATCGCTCAGAAAGGTCTTAAACCTGTCTGCGAAATTCAATTTGCCGACTACATCTTTCCTGCTTATGATCAGATGGTCAATGAGCTTGCCAAAATGCGCTACCGCACCGGCAACCAATATCAAGCCTCTATGGTGATTCGTACTCCCTATGGAGGAGGCATCCATGGCGGTCACTACCACTCGCAATCTCCGGAAGCGCAGTTCCTCCATACCCCAGGGCTCTTTGTCGTCGTTCCTTCTGGCCCATATGAGGCCAAAGGTCTTTTGACAAGTGCCATCCGTGCCAACGATCCTGTTCTCTTCATGGAGCCAAAACGGATCTACCGCGCGGTGAAAGAGGAAGTGCCAGAAGAGAGCTACGAGATTCCTTTAGGTAAAGCCGATGTCGCCAAAGCGGGTTCCCAAGCGACTCTAATCGGCTGGGGTGCACAGCATCGGCAAAATCTAGAGGCTGCCCAACAGATGGAACAAGAGGGCTTTTCCATCGAAGTGATTAACCTAAGAACACTCAATCCTCTCGATGTTCCAACCATTTTGCAATCGGTTCGCAAAACAGGCCGTTGTCTCGTTGCCCACGAAGCGCCTTTGACACAAGGATTTGGAGCAGAAATTGCCGCTATTGTCCAAGAACATTGCTTTTTAAACCTTCAAGCACCCGTGATGCGCTGCTGCGGCTTAGATACTCCTTTTCCAAATACGTTAGAAGAGTACTACCTTCCCGATGCCCACCGCGTTGTCGATGCCCTGCATACTTTGTTGGCCTATTAGGAGTTGTTGCCATGAGCAAGCTGTTTACTGTGAATCTACCCGATATTGGAGAGGGTGTTGTTGAAGGGGAAGTCATCGAATGGCTAAAAGCTGTTGGTGACCGTGCCACGCAAGATGAACCTGTTGTAGTTGTGATGACAGATAAAGCAACGGTAGAGCTACCAGCTCCCTATCCAGGGACAATTTCCAAACACTACTTTTCTCCGGGCCAAATTGCGATCAAAGGCAAGCCTTTATACGATATCACCCTAGATGAGGCAATTGAGGGGCGTAACCATACCAATGGATCCGCAGCGTCTAGTGATGCTCCACGAGAAAGATCTGCCAGCCAGCGTCCTTGCCCAGCAAAAATGCAAACGGCGGTGGCCACTGAGCAGCCGCCTTCAGAGGGGATCCTAGCCACTCCAGCAACACGCCACCTAGCTAAACAGATGGGAATCGATCTGGCGCTCATCCAAGGGACCGGTCCCGATGGACGCATCACCGACGAAGATATCAGAAATTACGGTGCCTCCCAGCAAAGGCGTTCTACGGCAGAAGAGTCGGTGCCACTTTGGAGTTTAGAGGGTGATACGCCAAAACCAGTCATCGGCATCCGCAATCTAATGGCGAAACGGATGGCGCTCTCAAAACGCACAATCCCTCACTTTACCTATTGTGAACAGCTCGACGCCACGCGACTTGTTCAGCTGCGTAACAATTTTAAAGATAAAGCTGCTTTGGAAGGCATCCATGTTACCTACCTACCTTTCCTAATTAAAGCACTCTCTTTAACCCTTAAGCAATATCCCGATGCCAATAGCAGCTACGATACTGAGCAAAATGTCTTGGTATTGCACTCGCAACACAACATCGGCATTGCCATGAGTACGCCACAAGGATTAATCGTACCCGTGCTAAAAGGGGTTGAAAAGATGTCTCTCGTCGAGGTTATCCGTGCTTTCGACGATCTAAAAAAGCGTGCTCTCAGCAATCAGCTGAAGTCCAGTGAAATGAAAGAGGGAACCTTCACCATCACAAACTTTGGTGTGCTGGGCGGCGGTGGAGGCTGGGCAACTCCCATTATTAACCCTCCCGAAGTCGGAATCTTAGGGATTGCTCGCATTCGTAAACAGCCCTTTGTTAAAAACTCCGATCTGGTGGTTCGTGAGGCCCTCAATTTGTCTTGGAGCTTTGACCATCGTGTCATCGATGGAGAGCTTGCCGCTTCTTGCTCTCACTACTTTTCAACTTTATTAGAAAACCCAGCGCCTCTTTTGTAGTTTGCGTAAGTCTCTGATCGTGAATGTTTTTTTATATTTTTAATTCTTGATATTATCTTTAATTAATTTTTAAATTTTGATACTATATTCACGAGTTTTAATATTTATTCAGAGGTATCCAATGTCAGACACTTGTGCAAATGTTACTCGCGAGCTGAGCGCTCCAGCAATTCTCGTTGGTGCAACAGCTTTAGCTGCTGTGGCTCTCTCTAGTCCTATCGGAGCTACCGGTGGAGCTGTTTTTGGATGCTTTTCCTATCTGATCGGTCGCCCTGTCCAATATATTTGCGAAGAGGTGTTCAATACGAATAAAGCAACAGCGTCTACTCTCTCTAAAGTTATCAGCCTAACAATCTCCTTTTTAGCTGCTACAGCAATTGCTGTCTGGCTAACAGGTCTTGTTGGATTTTCTTTGACGCTTAAAGAGGCTGTTATCTTATCTCTAGTGGCAGGTGGAGTCATCGTAGGAGCTCTCTTAATCATCAATGGAATCGCGAATAGTCGCTTTAAACAAGCAAACGCGTAAGTTTACAACAATTCCCGCTGAGCATTTTTTCCTAGGGAAAAAATTTATCTCTTCGTAA
>CAZZJE010000274.1:0-2424 GCA_964654295.1 uncultured bacterium
CGCACTCCATATACTCTTTAGCCCCAGTTTTTTAAATCAAACATACAGAAAGATCTTGAATTTTGCAATTACCTCTAAAGCCTACGCTACAGTCCTATTACTTTATCCTTGCTCTTTGGGCCTTTAGAAAGTAGTCGCGCGCTTTCCCCGAATCTCCCATCGCCTGGTAGCAAGCACTCAGATTTCCATAGATCGCTTCACTCTCTCCTTGCTGCTTTAATGCCTTTTCAAACAACTCAATCGCTTTAGAAAAATCTTTTAGGGTAAAAGCCATGACGCCTAAATTAATATAGAAAGCTCCATCCTCTTTAGAAATCGGATAAAAATTACGCTCTAACTGGTTAATGGCAAAACTTATTTCATTTTTTTGCGACTCTGTCACCTGAGAAAGCTTAGGAAACAAGGCTTCAAACAGGTTGTAAAAGTTAATCGGATCCCAATCTCCCAATTTAAGAATCCGTATCATGGCATCAAATGTAAGTTCGCGCTGCACTTGAAGATCGCTTGCTAAAAACCAGTAATCTTTCGGCTCAAAGCGGTCAATCAATTCACGAAAAGCAAGGGCAGTCTCGGGAAAGTGATCGACAGAAGCGCCCAGCACTCCAGCAGTCACGACAAACAGTGGATCAGAGAGTTTTGTCAATAACCCCTCTCCTCCAAGCAGGCGCAGGTAGATCGCCAAAGCGTGGTAGTTAACCACAACAGAAAAACTGCCATGCAGAGAGATCCTTGGAAGTGGCATATTCTTCATCTGAAGATGCGTTGTGACGCCTTGATCTCCAGCAACCACTAACAAGCGCCCTTTAGAGAGCTTTCTAAAGTAATCGATAACTTCAAAGGCTCCCGTAGGCAGTAAAAAAGAAAGCCCTTTATAACTTTCAAAAGACTCTTCTAGAACGCGGTTCCAGAGTGGATTTGAATAGTAGTGATGCAAATCTGCAATTGGCGCAAAGCTGTAATCAAAGGTCAATTGGTTAATCTGTGCGGGAGATTCATCTTGGGGAGTGTGTAGCTCTCCCTGCTCATTTTTTGTCGCTAAGGCAATACGCCCCTCTTCAAGACCTGTTTCCGAAGCTCTAAAGAAATCTTGCGGGATGGTGTCAAAGAAGTAGTTAGCGAGCAGAATAAGGGGGTTTTTTACGCTCTCTGGGTCTAGAAGGCGCTGATGAACTAATAGATGAATCGGTTCTTTTTGGTTATGCCGAAAATAGGCACAGTCGAGCACTCCTGATTGAAAATAGGGCTGAAGCTTGGGATGCTCTCTCCAGAAATTGATATTCTCTTCTGAAATATCGGTTAAGACATAACAGATCTGGATGTTTTTTGCGGCTGTATAAGGTAATATCTCTAGCAGCTTGGATAAAAAAAGGTAACCAAATCGACCAGTCCCAGCGCCCAAATCGAATAGATAAACAGGCTCTGATGTGTCGATAGGGGTCGGGGAGTCGGGAGAAACGAGATCCCTCAAATATCCCAAAACAACCTGTGCATATTGCCGCGCCGTATGCGGATTGCTTGTTAGATAGAAGGGAACACCTTGCTGGCTCCAAGCGGAAATACCAAATTGGGTATAAGCAGCATCTTGAAGACGCCATAAAAAAGAGGAGGAGAAACGCTCTGCTTGCACAAGATCCTCCTAAAAAATTGCCAAATCTTTATCATCTATTGAAGATTCTCATGTACCATAGAAGATAGAATATTTTCTTTAATTAATTAAGAGGTGCTATGTTTTTTGAAGTCACAGAAACAGCCCAAGATAAAATCAAAAAAAATGTAAAGCGGCTACAAGAGCTGCTGAAGCTAAACAGCGAGCTTGATGTTAAAGAAAAGCATCTTTTTGAAGATCTAAACCTGACGCCTAAGCAGTTGACTAAGTTTTTGAACGATAAAGAGACTTTTTGCCGCTCTTACGACGAAGAGAGCTGGGAGCAGCTTCAAACAGAAAAAGAGAAGATCGACCGCAAACTTGTGACCGATCTTCAGAACATTCGCAACCCGCAGAAGACCAAGAAGGCTTTAGAAAGCCTCAACGTCCCCCGCCATGGGATTTTTGTCCGTTAGTAAGATTTAGCAAAAACGGCATCTAACGTTGCAGGGCGACCGGTTAAAATACAGCGGCCGGTCGTTCCACTCTGTTCGAGCGGCAAGCAACGAATTGTCACCTTTACCTCATCCAAAAGCTTCTCACTCTCCGGATCGCCACACCATTTAGCTAGCACAAAGCCTCCATGAAGCTCTGGACGCTCGGCGTTTTTAGGGGTAAAGAAGGCTTTCAGCTGATCAATTGTCGTCAGATCACGCACGATGTTAGCATCTCTAAATGCTTTTGCCTGCTGGAAATAGTTACTTTGAATCTGGTCCAAAATAAGAGGAATCTCTTGAGCAAGCTGATTTAAAGATAGCTTTGTCTTTTGACGATGGGGA
>CAZZJE010000274.1:2434-4030 GCA_964654295.1 uncultured bacterium
ATAAAAAAAAACAATAACAATTCAAAATAGATATAAAAAAGACAATCCAGAAAAAACGATTCATCATCAAATAAAATCGGGCCTACTTCAATGCGCAGAGGAACACCCTTTTTAATCCACTCCCAATTTTTCTCTCCGCCTCTTCTGTCTCGCTTGTCAACGTGCACTTGAATCGGACGGCCGTGGTAACTGATGCTGCGCAGCTGTTTCGCAATCCGATCGGCATAAGCAAAAATCTCCTGCTCTAACTCTGTCTTCGGAACAACCGGAATAATGACCACCTGCTTAGGTGCGACTCTGGGAGGCAATCTAATGCCATCATCATCTCCATGCACCATCACCATCGCTCCGATCAAGCGGGTTGTCATTCCAAAAGATGTCGTATGTGCATACTCTAGCTCGCCTTCACGAGTACGGAAGCGAATATTCGAGGCTTTGGCAAAGTTTTGTCCTAGGTAATGTGACGTTCCCGATTGCAACGCCTTGCGATCTTGCATCATGGCTTCGATCGTATAGGTCGCTTCAGCGCCAGGAAAACGCTCTCCCGGAGACTTCTCTCCAACAATCAATGGGACAGCTAAGACATCTTCACAGAAAGAGCGATACATCTCTAAGGAGTTAAGAGTCTCTTCCATTGCCTCTTCTTTGGTTGCATGGACGGTATGTCCCTCCTGCCACAAAAACTCTGCTGTACGCAAAAAGATTCGGGGGCGCATCTCCCAACGAACGACGTTAGCCCATTGGTTAATTAAAATGGGCAGATCGCGGTAGGATTCTACCCAACGAGAGTAAGCTTCTCCAATGATTGTTTCAGAAGTTGGGCGAACAATCAGGGGCTCCTCTAACTCTCCAGCTGGTACCAAACGTCCATCTTTCTGCTCTAAACGATGATGAGTGATCACAGCGCACTCTTTTGCAAACCCTTCGACGTGGGCCGCCTCTTTCTGTAAGAAGCTTAATGGAATGAAAAGCGGAAAATAGGCGTTTTCATGGCCCGAAGCTTTGATACGTTCGTCGAGATCGCGCTGCATATTTTCCCAGATTCCATATCCCCACGGACGGATGGTCATACAGCCGCGAACAGGTGAATTTTCTGCTAACTCAGCGGCCTTAATGACCTGCTGATACCACTCAGGAAAATCCTCTTGCCTAGATGGAGTGATGGCGTTGCGCTCTTGTTGTTGTGTCTCTGTCATGGAAACTTCCTACCTAAATGCTCTTCCAAAGCCTATTTGCCCTCTTTTTAAAAGAGCTCAATCCTACCAGACATCGAGCAAAAACACCAATTCTTTTCAAAAAGTAGAGAGATGTAACGAATTCTTGGCAAAAACTGAAAATTCTGCCAAAACAAGAATCCTCCTTTTTTTGAGGTGAACATGTTTAAAAAAAATTAGCTTTCTTTTCTGTTTCATTCTCTGCAGCTTTTACACCCCCATGCCGATTACGTTCTTTGTGTCGGTATCCCCGGCGTCGATATCATCAAGCGTCTACATACACACGAGTCTTTAGAAGGAGAGGGCGGCTCGATGGTGACAGAACCAAATGGAGTGCGGCGACTTGTCGCCGCTTTTTTGCTCGCCTCGACTTGTCGAGGCG
>CAZZJE010000275.1:0-3994 GCA_964654295.1 uncultured bacterium
CGCCTGTGGGCCCTTGCACAAACGTCGGCAATACTCCAGCGCTACACAACGCTTGAGCTGCAAATTGATGATTTTCATCTCTCTCCCTTCTTCCGCTTAAATATTCCTAAAGCAACAATTCGTACTGAGCAGGGAGTAGTCGCAGAGGTTGAAGAGGCAACTTTAAATTGGAACCCCTTTTCTTTGTTACACGGAGAGATTTTATGGTCGGAGTTACTTATTAAACGCCTCTCTATCTGTAATCTCCCCACATGCTCTAAAGGCACAGCATCAGAGCCTTCCTTCTCGCCTATTAATTTCTCTGAAATCAGCTTTTTTCCTTATTCCCTAGAGCTGGCTTATTTTCAGGTAGATCGTTTAGAGCTCTCTTCCACACTTATCAACACCCAATCTCCAGCCGAAACCCTTCCAATTGCCCTGCATGGCTCATTCTTTTGCAACCCTAGTCAAGGAGAGACTTCTTTAGCCATCACATTTCAAGATCAAGAATACGCCGATAGTCATACAAGAGCTCTGCTGACAACACGCATGAACAACCAAGAGCTAGAAGCCTATCTACAAGTTATAGAGGGCTCCCACGGAATTTTAACAGCTCACATTCCTTTTGCTCTCTCGGGTGGTGCTAATGTGCATATGAAAGGCCCGCTGGAAGCTTGGGAGGCGTTAATTTGGGACAATCGAAATAGTAGTTTTAAGCCTCCGATAAATGGCACGTTAGATATCACTTATCATCTCGACGACTCGGTCGGTAGGCTTCCGCCTGGAGATGGACGCCTGCAGTTAGCTTTTTTGCTTATGGGAAGGCAAGAGCTACAGATCAAAGCATTTCTATTTGAACAGGCTCCCTTTGCTTTTTCGGGAACAATGCAACTTGATCTCCCCTCTCTATCCACACACTCAGCTCAATTGCATTTAGAAATCGAGGATATGGAGCTCATTTCAGACATTGCTCGGGGAGAAATCAACATTGACGCTATTCTCCAAGGCCCTATCACGATGCCGAATATGTCTATTACGGCCTGGTCCCCAATTTTGGGTGTCTCAACTCATCTTTTGAAAGATTGCCAAGTCACCTGGAGCGGTGGAGCGGCACAAGAGAATATTGAAGGAACTTTAGTTGGACAATGTTCGATTGCAGGCCATCCGCTAAATGCAAGAGGAGAGTTTTTATGGGCGAGAGAGAGTGGTTTAACGATCTCGCCTTTTATCCTCCAAAGTTCTTTTGGAACGATCCAAGCTAATCTCACTTTGGCAGAGAGTTTTGAGCATTTGCAAGGAACAATTGAAGCGCATTTAGACCAGCTAGAACATGTTTCATCCTTTTTTTCCCCTGAGCTTCGCATCGATGGCCAAGCAGATGTTACTGCACAAATAAGCTGGCAAGCAGATGAGGATGCCTTTATACAGATTGAAGGAGCTTTAAGAGAGATCATCTTAGATCACGGCTCTTTTGAAAAAGCAGAAATTGCAATGACTCTTCAAGGCATGCTTACAGATCCAACTGGAACAATTGCCATCCAGTCAGAAAACATACGATGGGAAGAGTGGCAGTTTGATCATCTCAATTTAAGTACCGAATATCACTCTTCTTATGGCTTGCAGCCATTTAAAATTGCGGCTAAATCGAAGGGACCCTTAGCTGCAGACTTAGAGGCTGGTGGGTTATGGGAAGAGCAAGGAGAGAGCTATCATCTTGCTTTGCACCATCTATCAGGTTTCATCGAACAAGAGCAGATCGCACTTCAGACTCCTTGGTCATTTATCTGGCACCCCTCTTTTTGGAAAGGAACAGCGCTTGAGTTAAATATTGGAAAGGAGAGTGCAGTACAGCTCTTTTTAGAAGCTACGCGACAAGAACTTAACTGCTACTGGGTTGCAAAAAGAATTCCATTGGATTGGTTAGCAAGAGCATCGGTAGAGGTTCCTTTTACCGGTTACTTTGACGTTCAGGGAGGTCTAACAGGCAGTGCGGCTTCGCCTAAAGCAAAAACAAAGTTTAACTTCACAGCCATTCCTAAGCTAGAACATGGGCAGCATTTAACGCCCTTGACCGGGGAAATTAAAACAACTTGTGATTACAACCAGCTTCGTATTAAAGGCCAATTTAAAGGAATTGGCATTGAAGAAGCTAATTTTGCTGGAGAGTTTCCAATTAGATGGCAGCTGATGCCTTTTGACTTTAAAACTTTTCCAACAACTCCTATTCACGCAGGTTTATCTCTCAAAAGTGACTTAACAGCTATTTTTGATCTCCTATCGACTCCTGATACCACATTGAGAGGCGACATTTTAGCTCAGATGGAGGTTACAGGAAGCTTAGAAACGCCGATAGTTCAGGGAAAGATCGACATTCAGAACGGCCACTTTGAAAACATTAAAAGCGGTGCGGTTTTAGAGGGCATGCAGGCTCATTTAGAAGCTCAAGGGCGTGATATTGAGGTTCAACATGTCAGTGGACGGGACCTATTTGGAGGAAACTTTGCAGGAAAAGGAAAGCTCTATTTGGATGAGGCTTTTCAGCTTCTTTACACAGTCAATTTTCAGTTGAATAACCTTCATTTAGTCAACTTGGATTTTGCTAAAGCAGGTTTCAATGGAAATTTACAGCTTAAAGGCGATTTAGATGAGGCATCATTAACAGGAAGTGTTGCTACTCAGTTTGCTGAAGTTTCATTGAGAGATGACATTCCGGAAGCTGCCGACACCGTTGAAGTGACCTATATCAATCTAAATCCTGGGGAGCAAGCGCCGACTTACAAGGGAATCGCCACCAAATCTATTTGGCCTATTCATTTAGACTTCCAGCTCAATGCTCCACAGGTACAAGTTCATGGAAGTGGTTTGACATCTCTTTGGAAAGCAAAAGTGCAGGTCCAAGGCATTGATGATGCCCCTCTGCTTTTTGGAGAAGCGAGTGTACGCTCTGGCGAATATTTGCTTAGAGGAAAAGTTTTTACATTCAAGCAAGGAACTGTTACCTTCGCTGGAGACCCTGAGAAGAAAACAGCTCTTTATTTAGTTGCCACGCATGACATCAACGACACCTTAGTCGAAGTCATTTTGAGAGGACCCATTAGTAATCCAGGGATCTCTTTCCGCTCAAGCCCTCCCATGTCGCAGCAAGAAATTCTATCTTGGATTCTATTTGGGCGTGGGGTGACAGAAATCAATGCGTTACAGGGAGCGCAGCTGCATCGGTCGATTACAACATTGAAAGAGGCGCGCCGAGAAGCAGCAAAAGGCCCCAACGTCTTGTCTGCAGTACAAGACTCTTTAGGGATTGATCGACTGGACATTCAGCGTACGCCTAATCCAAATGGAGATCAAGTCTCTCTTCAAGTTGGAAAATACTTTAGCAACGGTCTTTTCTTTTCATTAAATCGAAATTTTACAAACAACACGAATAGCTTATCTATTGAAGCAAAATTAATGCAAAACTTAAAACTTCAAGCGGAAATAAGTGACACAGAAGATGATCAGTTGATGTTGAAATGGAAGAGAGATTACTAAAAGCTAAAACCTTGATAAGCGCTTAAGGTTAAGGTATTCTATGCAAAAACATTTAAAAGAGCCTTGCACTAGGCGATTGAGAGCTTTGTCGCTCTCGCGACAGTAAACGTTCAGTCGGTAGTAAAAAATATAGAGTACATCACTGTTCGTCTAAAGATGGTTTTTAGAATATGCAACACAGAGGCACAAAGTCTCAAAGACACGAAGAAATACATTTTAAATGACACTGTTTAAACAGTTTAATCGTTATCTTCGTGTCTTTGAGACTTTGTGCCTCCTCCTAAATAACTCACTCATGGGAGACGTTATCTCGCTCTGTGTTGAATCAATAAAAGTAACTTTTTGTTAGGTAACTGAACGATTACGTTTACCAAAAAAAAGATTTAAATAGTAGGGCTTTCAACGCTTCGACAAGTCGAAGCGAGCAACAAAGCGGCGACAAGTCGCATAGGCGTCAAGCTAAGCAAGTCTCTGTCCTCCAATT
>CAZZJE010000276.1:0-1412 GCA_964654295.1 uncultured bacterium
CACCTGTCGAATGGGTAAAAAGGGTGGATTGACAATCAGGTTTCTGGCAGGAACAAAGCCAATCAGTTCTCCCTCATCATTCAAAACAAAGATGCGTCGCGTTAAATCAATTCCAGGGTTGTCTCTGATATGGGCTGCTGCCTCTCCAATGGTTGTATTCATGCGGAAGGCAAAAAACTCATTGGTCATCAAACGTCCCGCACTATGGCGGTCATGCGCGAGAAGCTGTCTGATGCGTGAAGCTTTCTTGGATTCTAATAATTCTAAAACTCTTTTCAGTCGCCGGTCGCTTAAATCATCGAGAACCCAGACCGCTTCGTCGGGCGGCATCTTCTCGACAAGCCGCTGAATTTCTCGGTCATCAATCTGTCGAAAGATTGAGGCGCGCGTTTTGCTTCCTGTGTTGATAATGAAGATAATCTTTGCGTTGAAATCAGGCAGATTTTCATAGACGACTACTCGAGCACTTGGAGGTAAGCGCGTCACAGCATGGGCTAAGTCGATCGGGTCATGTTCGCTGGCGATTTTGGCGACGCTATGGACTAAGACCTGAGAGGTCTGTTTGTGAAACGCATTTTCTAGCTGTTCATTAAGCGCATCATCAAGTTGGCTCGTTCTGGAATCGAGTAAATTCCCAGGTGAAATTGTGTAGACTTCGATGTCCTCTTCTTCACGAGGATCCAATTCTTTCACAAAGAACTCCTGGGCAATAGTTTATAATAAATCTCAGATCAATACCTGCACGCTTAGTATGACAGAAGCTTTCGCCTCAGGCAACCGTTTTTGTTACTACATATGAATTTGTAGTTGAATCCTACATAATTTTCTTGATAGAGTGCGTCAGCAACAAATCGCCTTTACGTGGATGTACCATCATGAAAATACGCGACTCTTTTTTTGGACTCTTGACCGCGATGCTGTTGGGATTTTCATCGAACTCTTTATCAGCCGAAGAGTTTACAAATGTAATGAATGTGCCAGAAACGCCTGCTTCCTCATTTGATCTTATGAAGGTTTTTGAATCTTGCCCCTGGATCTATTCACTTTTATTACTCCTTTCCGTTAGCTCGTTGATCATTTGGACCTATAGCATGCTAACTGTTAGGTTGTCGGAAATGATGCCAAATGATTTCCTTCAAAACATTCGTGAACTGCTATCAGAAAAGCGCTATGAAGCAGCTTTGAATATTTGTCAGGAGACAAAAAACTTTACAGCTCCCATCATTGCAACGGCGATTACCCACAGAAAGTATGGTTACCAAGCCATGATTCAAGCGATGCAGGCCGAAGGACGTCGCAATGGAAGTAGCTTATGGCAGCGCATTTCTTTGCTCAACGAAGTGGCTGTGATTGCCCCCATGATCGGTTTGCTAGGTACTGTTGTCGGTCTATTCTTTGCCTTTTATGACACG
>CAZZJE010000276.1:1422-2238 GCA_964654295.1 uncultured bacterium
ATGACACGAGCCGTACTGCTGAAAGTTTGGTCTCCATCTTTGATGGATTGGGGATTGCGATTGGTACAACTGTCGCAGGTTTGATCGTAGCTTTGGTTGCGATGATCTGTTACTCCACTCTAAAATTTCGTTTGATGAATGTTCTCAATAGCATCGAAAATGAGTCGTTGTCTGTCGCTTGCTTGGTGGAGACAAATCCCTCTCACTCCTCATAATTGAACGGAGGAAGAGATGAGTTTTATCCCCGAGGAAGAGTTAAAGACAAAAGCTTCGATCAATTTTGCTCCTATGATCGACTTTTTGTTCCTGATGTTGATGTTTTTTGCATCCATTGCAGTCACCCGTATTGCAACGCGCGATACTAAAATCGATCTGGTCCAAATTCAGCCGGAAAAGAGCAGAAGTTCAGGAAAAGATCAGTCGCCCTATAAAGTCGTGCATATTAATATTGCAGCTGATGGAAGCTATACCTGGGTAACGGATATGCGTGATCATCCGATGGCGAGTGCAGCGATGGTTGCTCAAGAGCTTCAGCGACAGCAGGCGAAGGGTATCCTACCTGAAGACCGTTCTAAAACACACGTTCTTTTGAAAATCGACAAGGCAGCACCGTGGGAACCAGTCATGCAGCTGCTTTTCTCTGTGCGGGATGCCGGCTTTGATGCCCACCCTGTCTATCTACCGGAGAAGGATGGAGCTTAAAGTTAAGGTTGCGGAGCAGAAGCTTTTATTGTAAAGCGTCAGCGTTTTGGAGTGCGGCGACTTGTCGCCGCTTTGTTGCTCGCTTTGGCTTTTCGAAGCGTTGAAAGCCCTATT
>CAZZJE010000276.1:2248-3953 GCA_964654295.1 uncultured bacterium
GAGCAAAAAGCGGCGACAAGTCGCCGCACTCCAAAATGCTGACGCGTATCTTAAAATTACGCGGCTGTTGTCGATGCGATTGAAGAGAAGATCTGATGTTGGTTTCGGATCCATTCATCAATTGCCTGCTTCAGCTGCTGCTGATTCTGGTCATCTTGACGTCTGCTTTCGATTGACTGCTGCATTTTTTGGTTAATATTGTCGACGTAGTAGTTATGCTCTGTTCTTTTTGTTTCAGAAGAGTTTTGCATAAACTTGGAGACAGATCCACCGAGTTGTCCCATGTTTCCAAATTTACCCAGCATATCTGCGCTAGAAGCTAATCCACGAGCGGACTGAATACCAGATCCTAAGCCTCCTAGACCTGCTGTTACAAGTGAACCAGTTAGATCAACTGACAAAGCCGCGATCGACATCGATCCACCAACCGCATTGACAACTTCTTTTTGTTCTATTTTCAATGAGTTAGCCAAAGATTGACGGAACTGCTCATCCGTGATACCGGCATTACGAGCGGCCAGCATTACATAGCGACGAATGAGCTCTTCGAGCTTACTAAAGTTTGTTTCACCCTCTTTGGTCAGCTCTTTGCTTAGCTCGTCAAATAAGCGATCCATCTCTTCTTTAACAATGCTCTTATTTACATTATCCGTCGGCTCTTTAACCTTTTCAGGCTCTTCTGACTCTTCTGTCTCGCCAATCGGTAAAGATGGCTCTAATGGCTTAATAGGAATTGCTTCTTCGGGTGTTTTTACAGATTCAGTAGCCTCTGCCTCTTCTGAGGCTGTCAAGACTTCCTCTTTTTGAGAGTTTGTCTCTGTCTGTTCAACTTTATCAGCTTTTTCGAGCTTACTGATCGAAGTTCCTACTTTAAACTTGCTATAATCTTCTGCCTTTTGGCATGTTTCGTAAGGGTTGTATGGGTACGATCCCTTCTTTTGCGTCTCTTCAACGTCTAACTTAGGCGCCTGTTTTCCAGATGCTTGAATAGAATCTCTTCGGAAAACTCCAGCTAAACCAAGCAGTTGGTTAATGACTTTTTTCGTGACACCCTCTTTTTGAATTTGGGTATCTAGTTGTTGGTCTAGGACCAGACGCGGTTGTTTATTTTGGATTCCGTCTGCTGCCATAATTGTCTCCTTACTATTAAGAGAACTCTAAAAAATTTATATTAACCGATCGCTGTAGTTTTGCCTGTTAAAGCAAATCGGTTAGCTTCGTAGTGAGCTTTTGCTGCCATAGACATCATCTGCCACTGGCTGTTAATGGCTTCCATGGCCTGTTGCATATTGCGCACGTAGTCATTCATCTTTGTTCTGATATCACCCATTTCCTGATGATTCTGTGTAATCTTGGCGCGGCCTTGGCGCGATTGGTAATCTAGTACCGCTTTTGTTGCCTGTAGGGCTCCAGCTAAAAGTGCTAATAGAGCATCGATCAACTTGAAAACGACGCCAAATCCACCTGTTGCGATAGCAACAACTGTTGTGACCATCATAGTTGTTGTAAGGGCTGCTTGAACCCATTGGATAATTTTGCCGATCCAGCTGCGCTGAGCAATCTTTTCAAACTCTTTGTTCATCTGCTCTTGAAGCTCTTCTTGGCGCTTCTGGCTCTCAAAGACACCATCTTTTGCAATCAATTCATCCGTTTGTCGTAGCTTCTGAGATTTTTTCATTAACCCAATATAGTCTTTCAGCATTTT
>CAZZJE010000277.1:0-3953 GCA_964654295.1 uncultured bacterium
GATGCCAAAGTCAGCCTTGATGATAACGCCCTCTTTCGCCAGGGCGAGCTAGCAACCTATTATGATCCGACACAAATTCCCGCCTTAGAAGCACGAGCACATGCCATCGACTTAGCTTACATTGCGTTAGATGGAAATATTGGATGTATGGTTAATGGAGCTGGCTTAGCGATGGCAACGATGGATATCATCCAGTCGTATGGAGGAAAACCGGCCAATTTTCTAGATGTCGGCGGCAGTGCAAGTGAAGAAAAAATTGCTGAGGGATTTAAAATTATTTTAGGAGATCCCAAAGTCAAAGCTGTGTTGATTAACATCTTTGGTGGAATCATGAACTGTGTGACATTAGCAGCTGGCATTATTTCTGCAGCCAGCCAGATGAATTTGACGATTCCTCTTGTTGTTCGAATGGAAGGAACGAATGTAGAGCGAGGGAAAAAGCTTCTTGTTGACTCTGGCTTAAACATCCAAATTGCAAACAGTTTAGAAGAAGCTGCACAGCTGGTTGTCCACGTTGCTCAAGTTAAAGAAACAGAGGTAAACCATGGCAATTCTGGTAAATAAAGAGACCAAAGTAATCACACAAGGAATTACTGGCAAAGCTGGAAGGTTTCACACAGAGCAGTGCTTAGAATATGGCACTAAAATGGTTGGAGGGGTGACACCCGGTAAAGGCGGGCAAGAGATCCTAGGTCTGCCTATCTTTGATACAGTGAAAGAGGCCAAGGCAGCAACCGGTTGTGACGCTACGATAATCTTTGTGCCGCCTCCTTTTGCAGCCGAAGCGATATTGGAAGCGGAAGAGGCTAAAATTCCCCTGATTATCTGCATTACTGAAGGCATTCCTATCCGAGACATGCTTGAGGTCACACAGGTGATGCGCAATAGTCCTTGCCGACTTATAGGGCCTAATTGTCCAGGTATCATTACTCCTGGCGAATGTAAAATTGGGATTATGCCAGGTTACATTCATAAGCCAGGTGCAATTGGAATCGTCTCGCGATCAGGAACATTAACTTACGAAGCCGTATGGCAGACGACAAAGCTCGGTTTAGGCCAATCGACCTGTGTTGGGATTGGAGGGGATCCCCTCAATGGCACCTCATTTATCGATGTGTTGCAGATGTTTCAAAACGATCCGGGAACAGAAGCCATTTTGATGATTGGAGAGATTGGAGGACGAGCAGAAGAGGAGGCCGCCGATTGGATCGCGGCACATTGCACTAAGCCCGTCGCTGCATTTATAGGCGGACGTACAGCACCTCCAGGCAAACGTATGGGACATGCAGGTGCCATTGTCTCTGGAAACGAAGGCAGCGCCAACTCTAAAATCGAGGCTTTAAACAGAGCTTCTGTTACAATAGCTGAAACTCCGGCAGATATGGGCCGTGCAATAGCACTTGCATGGGGAAGATAGGATAAAAAAGATGACGTCAACAATCCCAGTTCGTATTACTCCCTACTTTTGGCTGCTTGCGGCCTTAATTGGATGGATCAATAGCTCCAGCTTATTAGGTACTGTTATTTGGGTAGGCGTCATTTTAGTTTCTGTTTTGATTCATGAATATGGACATGCACTCACAGCCCGACTCTTTGGACAAGATCCAGTCATTGAGCTGGTGGGAATGGGAGGTGTGACGCATCGCAATGGACCGCGTTTAAAGCTATGGCAAGAGTTTTTAGTCGTCTTTAATGGCCCTTTGGCTGGACTATTGCTCTGTATTGCAGCAGCCATTTTAGAAGTCTACCTGCATCCCGACCCTCATTCAGTATGGGGATATACCTTAGCGATTACCGTTTTAGCAAACTTCTTCTGGACAGTGATCAATCTGCTGCCTATCTATCCTCTAGATGGAGGCCATCTGCTTAAGATTATCCTTGAAGGGATGTTTGGTTTAAAAGGCATCCGAATGGCACTGTTAGTGAGTATTATCGTTGGCGGTGCCTTGGCATTCTTTTTCTTTGTCTTCCAATATTTTTTAACCGGCGCCATTTTGCTAATGCTTACCTTTGAGAGCTGGAGAGCTTGGCAGCAGGCGCGCGAGATCTCTGACGTAGATCGAAGTGAACCTCTCCAAGAGCTTTTGCGTGAAGCAGAAAATGCCTATAAAGCAGGACGGAAAGAGGAGGCGATTGAACTTTTAGAAAAAATTCGTCATGCCGCTCCAGCAGGTGTTATCAACTACACTGCCTCAACCTTCCTGGCACATCTTGTCTACCAACAAGGAGAGTTTAAGAGAGCCTATGACCTATTGATGCCTATTCGTAATAAGCTCACCTATGAATCTTCTGTCCTTTTGCATCAGCTCGCATATAGACACGGAGACCTAGATACGGCGATTGAGATTGGAAACCGCCTTTTTCAAGAGTCCCCAATCTATGAGACAGCGCTGCTTAATGCTTTCTGCTATGCTCAAAAAGGAGAGAGCCGCCCCTCCTTGGGATGGCTGCAGAGTGCCATCCGTAGCGGCCTGCCCAATATCAAACAAGTTTTGCATCGCAAAGAGCTAGAACCGCTTCAGCATGACTCACAGTTTCAAGAACTGTTACAAAAGTATTCTACATAAAATCAGATCGCTTATTGATAAATAAAAGATCGTGCGCCTATCCTATCTCTTCAATAAACAAAAGAGGTAGAGATGGAAGCAATTCGAAACGATTGGACTCGTGCAGAAATTCGGGAAATCTATGATCTGCCGCTGCTAGAGCTGGTCTTTAAAGCTGCTCAGATGCATCGCTCTTATCATGATAGCCGCAAAGTGCAGCTCTGCACCTTGCTATCGATCAAAACAGGTGGCTGTCCTGAAAACTGTGCCTACTGTCCCCAATCCTCTCATTATAATACAGGCGTTACGGCAAGCAAACTGATGGATGCAGAGCCTATCTTAGAGGCAGCCAAACGTGCTAAGGAAAATGGCAGCAGCCGCTTTTGTATGGGAGTTGCTTGGCGGCAAGTGCGCAATAGTCCCGACTTTGACAAGATATTAGATATCATCAGCCAGGTTCGTGATCTGGGTATGGAGGTCTGCTGCTGCTTAGGTATGTTGAATGAAGAGCAGGCAAAACGGCTAAAAGAGGCAGGACTCTACGCATACAATCATAATATCGACACAAGCCCTGAATACTATAAAGAGATTATCAGCACACGAACCTTCGAAGAGCGCATTGAAACCTTAAAGCATGTCAACAACGCCAATCTCAGTGTCTGCTGTGGTGGTATTATTGGCATGGGAGAAAGCTTAGATGACCGTATT
Source organism: uncultured bacterium (assembly GCA_964654295.1). Taxonomy (GTDB): domain Bacteria; phylum Chlamydiota; class Chlamydiia; order Chlamydiales; family JABDDJ01; genus CAZZJE01. The sequence goes on from CAZZJE010000277.1 coordinate 3,255, forward strand.
GGAATGTTACATAGCTTGGCTATTCAACAGCCGCATCCCGAGTCAGTTCCTATTAACACATTAGTTGCTGTTCCGGGAACCCCCCTAGAAAACAGACCGCCTGTTCCCTTTTGGGAGCTCTTACGAATGATTGCAACGGCGCGAATTGTTATGCCTAAAGCAATGGTTCGAATGTCAGCAGGGAGGCAGCAGTTAACAGAAGTCGAGCAGGCCTTTTGCTTTATGGCTGGAGCAAATTCTATTCATACAGGAGAAAAGCTATTGGTCACTCCAACATGCAGCTTTGAAAGCGATCGAGCGATGCTAGAGCTACTAGGACTAGAGCCAATGGAGAGCCATGTGAAGGAGAAGCAGGAATCCAATTGCGCCTGTCATCTATAGAATCAACCCAGTTTAACTAACACAAGGAAATTCAATGTTAGATTTAATCCAAAACTCTATTCAAACGTTTGTCAGAGAACATCCAAATTATGGCCCTACAATACAGTCAGATAAAAAGCTCATTTGGAAATCTGAAGCGTCCAAAGCTCCGATCGTTGTACAAGTCCATGCTACAGATGATCTTGAGACAACAGTGATTACAGGATATGATCAAGAGAATCAGCCCATTCTTGCAAAGCTATCCGCTGCATAGAAATGTAGCTTAGGCTTTAGAGGTAATTGCAAAATTGTTGTCTTATGAGGCCGAATGCACATATA
>CAZZJE010000278.1:0-3939 GCA_964654295.1 uncultured bacterium
CTCTTCGACTTTTAACCGGACACTACTGACTGAAACATAATGATAAGGGCATTAAAGATGACCGCGCTTAAAATGGCACTGTGGGGCGATTCAAGCTGCATTAGATTTAATACGGCTAACGGTCCTTCAGAATTTTTTGGAGAGTACAAGCTGCCAAAGAGAGCTGGAACGATCGCAAAATATTTTGAGATGTCGTTGGCGATACTGAACGTTGTAATGGCCCCTCTTGTAATCAAAAGCTGCTTTCCAATTCTGACTACATCGATCAGTTTAGTTGGATTGCTATCGAGATCGACCATATTGCCAGCTTCTCGAGAAGCCTGTGTGCCGGTGTTCATTGCTAGTCCGACATCTGCCTGAGCTAACGCTGGAGCATCGTTAGTGCCATCGCCTGCCATTGCAATCATATGTCCCTTCTCTTGCTCCTCTCGAATGCGTGCTAACTTTTTCTCGGGAGTTGCGTGGGGGACAAAGTCATCTACTCCTGCCTCGGCTGCAATAGCTCCCGCTGTTAATGGATTATCTCCTGTGACCATTAAGGTACGAATCCCCATCTTACGCAATTCAGCAAAACGCTCTTTGATACCGCCTTTTACGACATCTTTTAAATAGATGGCCCCTATGATTTTACCGTTGTCACAGACAAGTAGTGGAGTTCCTCCCTGTCTGGCAAGGCCGGTGACAGCTTTATCAATTTCTGTTGGAAGGGAGTATCCATTTTTTTGAGCTAACGCGTGGATCGTATCGACCGCACCTTTACGAATGGAACGAATCGTTTTGTGTTGTTCATCTAAGAGGTCGATGCCGCTCATCTTAGATTTGGCCGAAAAGGGAATAATCCGCATCTTTTTAGTATCTAGAGCCTCTGCTCTTAGGTTAAATAGATTTTTGGCTAGGGCAACGACCGAGCGTCCTTCTGGTGTCTCGTCGGCTAACGAGGCGAGCTGTGCTGTTTCAGCTAAAAATTTAGCATCGACACCAGGCGAAGGGATGAATTCCGTTGCCATTCTGTTGCCGAGAGTAATTGTTCCCGTTTTATCGAGGATAAGGAGGTCGATGTCTCCCGCAGCCTCTACAGCCCGACCGCTTTTAGCAATGATATTTTTTTGAATTAAGCGATCCATGCCAGCAATTCCAATGGCATTTAACAATGCACTGATTGTCGTTGGAATCAAGCAGACGAGAAGGGCTGTCAAAGCAGGTACAGTAATAATCTGTGAAAGATCTTGCCTGGCAAATGCAGCGCTATAGTCGGCATAGACCTTTAACGTTAAGACTGTCAGCAAAAAGATTAGAGAAGAGGCCGATAAGACAATGTTAAGAGCAATTTCGTTAGGGGTCTTTTGGCGCTTGGCTCCTTCGATAAGGGAGACCATTCGATCTAAAAATCGGCTTCCCTTGCCGGAGGTCACTTTAATGACTATTTGATCACTGACAACACGTGTCCCTGCCGTCACGGCACTACGATCGCCTCCACTCTCTCTAATGACAGGAGCCGATTCTCCAGTAATTGCCGACTCATCTACAGTAGCAATCCCATCTACAACCTCTCCATCGGCCGGAATAATATCTTCTACTTCACAAACAATCAGATCGCCTACTTTGACCTCATTGGCTGGAATCCTCTCTATGTGTCCATTTACCAACTTTCTAGCCAAATTATCCGTCTGCACTTTTCTTAAGGCTTCTGCCTGCGCTTTGCCACGTCCTTCTGCAAAAGCACTGGCAAAATTGGCAAACAGAACAGTAAACCAGAGCCAGAGAGCAAGCTGAATTTCAAAGCTGTTAAAAATGTGATGGTAGAGCTCAAAGAGGACTATTCCAGAAATTAAGATCGCTCCTACATAGGTGACAAAGATAGCCGGATTTCTAAATTGCTCAATAGGATTAAGTTTAAGAAATGAATCTTTAAGCACCGGCCAGAGCAGCTGTGTTTTAAAGGTTTTCATTTGGCTACGCTTCATCGCATCACTTCCTATCAAAAAGCTTGTCCGCGCAATAGGGAAATTTGTTCCACAAGAGGTCCAAGAGAGAGCACTGGGAAGAAGGCCAATACAGCCGAAATCCAGATCACAACTGTTAACAAAATGGCAAAGAGCAGCGTTTCTGTGGAAAAATGGGCTGTAGAAGTTGCCAACGTCTTTTTCTTTGCCAGGCTGCCCGCTATCGCCAGACTTGGTATAAAAATAGATAGTCTGCCTAAGATCATGACAACACCCAATACAAGGTTTAAATAGGTTGTGTTAGCTTGCAATCCAGCAAAGGCGCTTCCATTATTGTTTGCTGAGGAGGCAAAGGCATAGACAAGCTCAGTCAATCCATGAGGTCCATCTGTGGAAAGGCTATCGAGAACAGAGTCGTTTAGAAACGAGATCCCCGAGCCGATTAAAATAAGAGCGCTGGGGCCTAAAACTGCCAGCATGACATAGCGCATCTCATATCGATCGATCTTTTTTCCCCAATATTCGGGTGTGCGTCCCACTAAAAGCCCTGCTAAAAAGACGGTAAAGAGGATAAACATGATCATTGTTGCCATGCCAACCCCAACTCCTCCAAAGCTTTCTTCTCCCAACATGATGTTAAATAGCGCCATCCCACCTGTTAAAGGCGACAAGCTGGACATCATCGCATTGACAGAGCCATTTGAGGTAGCGGTTGTGGAGTCGGCCCATAGCAGGACTGAGTTCATTCCAAAGCGTAGCTCCTGCCCCTCCATGACAGCTCCCAATGGAAGCAGAGGGTTGACTTGATGCTCTGCCCAATAGGAGATGAGATAGCTAAAGAACCATAGAAGTCCCATGACTCCCAATAAAATCCATCCCTCTATTCTAGAGCGAATCATCGAGCCATAAAAATAGGTGGCAGCAGCTGGGATGAGTAAGATAGCAAAGCATTCTAAAAAGTTGGAAAAGGGGGTAGGATTTTCAAAAGGATGGGCGCTGTTTGTATTAAAATAGCCACCTCCGCTTCCACTTAGTTGCTTGATAGCTTCAAATGATGCGACAGGTCCCATGGGCAAAACCTGAGAGCCACCCTCGAGGGTGTGAACAGGGACGTATGGACTAAACGTCTGTATGACTCCTTGGCTTACAAGTAAAAGGGATAAGATCAAGGAGAGAGGCAGTAAAAGGTAGAGAATCGACCGAGTCAGATCGACCCAAAAATTTCCAATAGTCAAACTTTCGTTACGCTTAACTCCTCGAATCAAGGCTAAAAAGATGGCGTTTCCTGAAGCCGCACTAAAGAAATTTTGAGCCGTGATCCCAAACATTTGTGTAAAGGTGCTCAAGGTCGTCTCCCCCGCATAGGCTTGCCAACCGGTTGTCGTCAAAAAGCTGACAGCGGTATTAAAAGCCAAGCTCCATTCCACTCCAGCAAACCCTTGCGGGTTTAAAGGAAGCACACCTTGCAAAAGTTGGATTAAAAACAGGAGTAAAAATCCAAATAGATTAAAGAGCAAAAGGGCTTTTAAATAGGTTTTCCAATCCATTTCAAAAAAAGGATTGACACGAGTCCATCGGTATAGCGCCAGTTCAATCGGTTCTAACCATTTGAATGGTGCCCGCTCAGAGCTAAACACTCTAACCATATAGTTACCCAAGAGAGGCACTGACAAGGCTAGGAGGCCAAGAAAGAGGAGAGTTTGCAGCCAATCATAAATGAGTGTCATTGAGTCCTACATCCAAATCGTTAAAATTTTTCTGGGTAGTAGATCGTGTACACAAAATAGAAGAGGAGAAAGAGTCCCACTAATCCAGCAATCCAAAATTCCATCGTTCACCCTAAAGCCCACGCATTAGCTTATCTGCAACATGCCAAATGCAAAAAATTATGTACAAAAAAATCAAAGCCAAGCCCTTTTTTCAAACAATAAAAAGTGTGAGCGTTCAGCTCCTTACCCAGAGGGCTCTGGGAAGCATCTACAAATAACCAGAGCCA
>CAZZJE010000279.1:0-3907 GCA_964654295.1 uncultured bacterium
CATTGGGCCTCATAAGACAACAATTTTGCAATTACCTCTAAAGCCTACGCTACAACTCTTCCTTCTGTAATGCTCTTAGAGCCGTCTGCAACGCCTGCATTCCATGTAAAGTGCCCTCTTCATAACGGAAATGAGGGTTGAGTTCTAGATCTAAAAAGTCATTTGGTTGCAAAATATCATCAGCTGTAGCGTGAGGGATAATTTGTCTGGCGTGGTTTAACAGCATTTTTTTTTGCGCCGTAATCAACTCCTCTATCCGCTCCTCAATCTGCCACCAGATTTTCTCGTTCTTCATCTTTTCCTCTCTTTGGCCTCTGCCGCTGCTTTTGGAAAAAGCTCTTCATCATCCAGGCTGCATGTTCCGCTAACACCCCCTTACGCACATTGATCTGATGCATCGGATGTTTTGTAGCGAAGAGGTCGACCCAACTTCCATTTGCACCATGACGCAAATCTGGGGCTCCCCAAACCAAAGTATGTACACGGGTTAAGAGCATTGCACCAGCGCACATACTACAGGGTTCGATTGTGCAGTAGAGAGTTGTCTCACTAAGACGCCAATTATTAACTGTAGCCTCAGCAGCAGTCAGACAAAGCATCTCTGCATGCGCTGTCGCGTCGCAGAGCTGCTCGACCTGATTTCTTCCTCTAGCGATCACTTTACCCTGACGGACAAGGATTGCCCCTACAGGAACTTCCTCATCTTGAAATGCTTTCCATGCCTCTTTCAAAGCCTCAAGCATCCATCGCTCATCCTCACTACCTGGAGTAATATGTAGAGGAAAAGGCAGCGCCATGGTTAATGACGCTCTCCTGCCGATAGTTTACGCTGCAGATTTGCAATCTGCTGTTTTAGGGCCGAAACATCGTTCAGATACTTCTTTTGTAATCCGACAAGCTTTTTCTCATAACGATCAGAGAGACGCTGCACTTGAAGCTCTGCCTGCTGAACGCGCTGTGCCCATGTCATCTCCTCCTCCTGCTGACCCCTCTCTTCACGCTTCTGAAGGCGCTCTTGGTCAGCATCCTTAGCTAATTTCTCCATGAGCTGCTTTGGAAACGCGACGCTATTAAAAATAGAGAAGAGATAGGTCTCTTTGAGCCCAAACTCTTTAACACTGCCCTCTATCAGAGGCTTGGCCTGCTCGGAGGTGAGCTCTTCAATTTGCGTGAAATCTTCAGCAATTTTATTGAGATAGGTTTCAAAGTAGTGATAGATGTCGCCATGTTGAATTAACCAGCGGTTGACGATAAACTCACCTAGTGGCTCCGCCTCTTCTCCTGTTGTCAACGCTTTGGTGTAACCCAATACCAGATCTTCCTGCGTTAAACGGTTGATGGGTTTGTTTTCCAGATACTTTTTAATGAAGCGCGGGTCAGACTTTAAGTGCTCTTGCTTAATCTCTTTACGCACATCTTCTAAAATTTCTGGGATCCAAGCTTGCAAAATGACAAACTTTTCTGCATATGTGGTGTCTTTCATGGTAATCCGCCTATTTTATATTAAGAGTGGAGCAGGCAATCTACCAGTAGCTGCCTGAAAAATCAAGAGATCAGCATGTCTAATCATCAGTCACACTCTCATCCCTTCTACGGTTTTGAAGTTTTACGCCAGAGGCAAGAGGCTTATATTAAGCAGCTGCTAAAAAAATATCAAAATGAAGCTGTCACGGAGGAGTTGAAACAAAAAGTATGGGATGAGCTGCAAAATGAAAAGTATTTGGGTCGCATCACCATTCCCTTTAAAGTGGTCATTCGCCGAGATGCGATGCGGAAATTTCCAGATTATATTGAGGTTATTTTGGACACTAAAGTTTAAGATTCAATAAATTAAATTTAGCTTAAAGGGCCTCCAGCCCACACCAGAAAAGCTTGTTAAAATTCAAAAAAAGGTTACTACTTGAGAAATTAATCTGCATATGCTACAATACTCTCATAAAGATAAGCTAAAGAGTATTTAAAGCCAACTGCCAGAAATGGCACTAAAAAAGCGGGGGATTCTCTCCATGTCTCTAGATAAAGGCACTAAAGAGGAAATCACAAAGAAGTTTCAGCTTCACGAAAAGGACACCGGATCTGCCGATGTTCAAATTGCAATTCTAACAGAGAGAATTGCCGAGCTGACGGAGCACTTGAAGCGCTCCCCCAAAGATCATAGCGCACGCTTAGCACTGCTTAAGCTTGTAGGTCAGCGTCGTCGTCTTCTCGACTACCTGAACTCTACTGACACTGCGCGTTACCAGTCCCTGATTGCAAAACTAAAACTTAAGCGCTAACTTAGACTTTTGTTTCTGCTTTCTTGCGACAAAGGTTTTTCTTTGATAAAGCTGGCTTTTAAGCCAGCTTTTCTTTTTTTTGCATTGAGACAGTTTTTACTAGTCTTTCTTCTCGCTCTTAGGCATCCTAGCTTCACAGTTTGCTTCGCCAATCCCATTAGCAGCCGCTTAGTCAAGATGGATCAAGCAGGGAAACGTCGTTACTCTATGCGATGCGTCTTCACTTGGCATGCTGGTAAAGGTTGGGGAAGCAATTTTTTAATCTTCCAATAACGGAGTTAACTCTATGGAAAAAAAGACCCTGCGTATTGAGATCCAGGGAAAAGAGATTCTTTTCGAAACAGGCCAAGTTGCCCGCCAAGCAGGAGGAGCAGTCATCCTAAAGCAGGGTGAAACGGTTGTATTTAGCACTGCTTGCGCCAATGACGCTCCAACTCCAGGCACGGACTTCTTCCCCCTCCGAGTCGACTATCAAGAAAAATTTTCCGCCGTCGGTAAAACATTAAGTGGCTATATTAAACGTGAAGGACGCCCATCAGAACGCGAAATTTTGATGTCCCGCTTAATTGACCGTCCTTTACGCCCTATGTTCCCAGAAGGCTACTTTAATGAAGTACAAGTCCTCTCCTACGTCTGGTCTTACGATGGAATTCATCTACCAGACTGCCTAGCGATCTGCTGTGCCTCTGCTGCACTTGTCATCTCTGACATTCCCTTAATAAAACCTGTTGCTGGAGTACGCGTTGGTTTTGTTAATGGCGATTTTGTCATCAATCCAACCGCTGAAGAGTTAAAGAATTCCAAGCTCGATCTAATGCTGGCAGGAACAGATGAAGGCGTTTTAATGATCGAAGGCCACTGCAGCTTTTTAACCGAAGAGCAGGTTGTTCAAGCGATTGAAAAGGGGCATGAGGCCATCCGTACAATCTGTAGTGCTCTAGAGAATTGGGGAAAAGAGATTGGAAAAGAGAAAAATAGAAGTGCCATTTTAGCGCTCTCTCCCGATCTTATTAAGCAGGTACGTGCCCTTGTTGAAAAAGAGCTCAATCGCGTCTTACGTATCGAAAACAAAAAAGAGCGGGAAACTGACCTTGGAGCAATCCACGAGCAGATGATGGCGACACTATGTCCCGATGGTGGTGACGAAGGCGCAATCGAAGGCGCTCCTACTGCATTTGATGTAAAGCGAGCCTTTAAAGAGGTTCAAGCTTCCATCATGCGCGAAATGATTTTGAATGAAAATAAGCGCAGCGATGGCCGTACTTCGACACAAATTCGTCCGATTACAATTGAACAGAGCTTTCTTCCTCGTTCTCACGGAAGCTCCCTCTTCACACGTGGCGAAACCCAGGCCCTGGCTGTCTGTACTCTGGGTGGCGAAGGCATGGCACAACGCTTCGAAACACTTGAAGGCGAAGGAACCCAGCGCTTTTATATGCAGTACTTCTTCCCACCCTTCTCTGTTGGAGAGGTTGGAAAGATGGGTGCTCCTGGGCGTCGTGAAGTTGGCCATGGTAAGTTAGCCGAGCGCTCCCTATTAGCAATTTTGCCGACAAAAGTGCATTTTCCTTACACATTTCGTATGGAATCCAACATCACCGAATCTAACGGCTCCTCTTCGATGGCCTCTG
>CAZZJE010000280.1:0-3902 GCA_964654295.1 uncultured bacterium
GCAAGGTCGAGGTTAAACCGACTTGAATGATTTGCCTTGCCAAGCCAATTGCACAGTAGCGATCATCTTTTGCTCTCTTTAACTCATGCATAAAATGGGGAATGCCATCGCGCTGTAGGAATTTTTCAAAGCCAGCCGGCCTCGGCTCAACTCCGCTGATGTAATAAATCATCTCGTCAGATTCTGGCAGGCGATTTTCTGTTAAAATCTCTCTTGCCAAACTACGGCGTAGATCGTTTAAGGCTTCTGTTCCAAGACCTGCCTGCTCATTGGCAAGAATCTTATCCGAGTAATTTTTAAGACGGGCATCTTCACTATTTTGCCAATTGAGAATAAAGCTAAATAATTTCAATCCAGCTGCAACCTTTTGGCTCGAAACAGGCTCCATCTTACCAATCGCATAGTTTAACTCATCGCGCCCATTCAAAATGGTGTCGATTTCATCAGCTAATCCAATTCCACGTTTTTTCAGAAGAGTTAAGGTCTGAGCGATAATGGCGATGCGAATTTCAAAATCTTGCTTTTGATCAGCACTCAATTTTGGATCTTCTACGGCTCGCTGCAGTTCATTAAACTTATTTCGATAGCTCAGTAGGAAATTTCTGGTTGTCAAAACAAGCTGCTTGCGTTTGATAGCAGAGCTCAAGTTTGCATAAATTTCACTTAAAGCAGCAATATCGCTAGCAGACTCTCGGCTATATTCGAAACGGTAGATTCCTTGACCAAGCATCGCTTTGGAGCTGGCATCTAGATCTTCTGCAACAATGGCATATAGGGCATCTGGAATGATGCCTACTGGAAGATGGAAGCCATCGGCAAAGTGGTTTAACAAGACTGGCAAGATAACAGATGATTTTCCCTGTCCCATGCCCAGCTGACGCACTTGGCCAGGATTCATTAAAATCTCTTCAATCGTTTCAACCTGGTTTTGCCTTAAGACAAAACCTGTAAAAAACTCGATGGTCAGCATGGCGCGCACGAGAGCATGATCTAAGGTTGGATCAAAATATCTGCGTGTCCAGCGTAAATTGACAAGCTCTTGAGCCTCTTCAGCTGAAATGTCAGCAGTTTTATTAGCCAGCTGCAAAGCATACTCTTGCACCCTTTGCCCTTGTCGGATATCAACAGTTGCACGCATATAAGTGACAATTCGATTTTTTAAATCGGCTAAATCGTCTGCATTTAGCTGCAAGCGGTATCGCTCGTTCACTTTATCTAAGGTGCCTTTTTGGAAGAGTCCAATCAGATCTGTCGGAATAGAGCCATCGCGGAACGATTTTAAGCTCTGTGCGGTCTGACCATCTCTTCCTAGAAAACGTAAAATTTCTAGGTGTGCCTGCTTCTTCTGCTGCTGCAATTCTTGGATATCAGCTTCTGCTTTCTCTGCCCAGCTTCTGGCAGTCTCTTTAGAAATTTGATACTCTCCTGCTGGAGCTTGGTCTAAAAAGACTTTTACATCTTGCGAAAGATCCCTAGCAAACTGTGCAGCTGCGGGGTTGTCCTCTTTCTTGCGCGCGGCATAGGCATCTAAAAATTGTCTCGACTGCGCTTCTGACAAGCTACCAGCTGGAGCTGCTTCTGGAATAGGCTTTGGCTCAGCTGCCGATATCAAGACGTGCTGGTTAAAAGCTGCTAATGGAGCATATTGAGGAGCTTTTTCAACAGGATGGTCTTCCAAATGTCTATGTGCTTGTTCAATTTTATGGTTTACTTCGCCCTGCTTAGCCTTCTTCAAGAGCTGGTCGGGGCTGTTAAGATCGCTCATCTCTATCGAGAGTTTTTGCGCTTGAACCAAATTAATTTCCTGATCTTGCCATCCTCCCGTTACATTTGGACTTTTATTTGCTGCTTGTGTGGCTTCGGGAATAGAACTTTCGAGCGCTGTAAACAGGCTTCCCAGCTCACGTATCTTCCTAGATGCTTGAATGAGTCGTATAAACTTAAAATAGGAGGGGATAGCACTGCGAGGAAACTTCAAATGTGCAACCGATGAGCTGTTCTCTTTATGATGGATAAGGGCGCGTAAATAGAAGCGCAATGCTTGACCTATCGGCGATTTTGGCTGAAGAGATATGACAAGCTTTTTGTAATCAGCCAAGCTGTCGCCGTTTGCCGCATAAATTTTTTCATATAAGGCCGCAAAGCTTCTTTTTAAACGAATATCAGGGTCTAAAGAGAGGTTGTCCTTAGTCGAAGAAGACATGGCAAGATAGAGCTCACTAGCGATCGTGAAAGCAGTGAGATTCTTTGGTTTCTTTAAATCGATGGCCACACTTCTTTTTGCTTCTGTCGTTTGCGGAGTAAATGCCAGGTTGAAAACGGAAGCACCGGTTCGGTCTAAAATTTCTTGTAATCGCTCTTTCTCCTCTTCCGAGAGTCTCAAGGAGTGAGGAAGTTGGGCTTCAGCATTTTGATAATTAAACTCATCACTCTTTAGTTTTTGGATGAGCATTGCTAATTTTTCTGCTTCTGTCGGCAACTCTTTATGCAGCAAAGCAACTGTTGCTTTAAGACGGAGAGACATCGCTGCAGGATCGGGATCTTGCCACGCTTCGATCCATTGATAAATCTCTTTTTGTGAGGCTGTCAAAGGAAGCTCTGTCTCAGCCCGCTTTAGCAATTCGGCAGCTTTGTCATAACGTTTATGAACCATGAAGAGATAAGCTAAATAGAGCAGCGCACGTTTATCTTTGGATTGCAACGTATGGCCAATTGTATCCACTTCAAACTGCAAGACATCGGTCGGCTCTTTTTGAAAATCATGATCTACTAAGGCCGCGCCGCTCCAAGAGAGTATCTTGCGCTGCTCAGTCTCTTTAATCTCTTTTCCTATATGAAATTTCTTCAAGGGAATAAGCACCTGAGCCGGCTTTCCACTCTCTTCTAAGCGATGATAATGGGTAAATGAAGCGGGAAGATACTCTAATATAAATTGCTTGTTGTCCTCTTCAAATTCGCTTCTTAATGGTAATGTCTCCAGTGATAATGTCTTTTTAGGAGCATTTAAACAGCTGATTTTTTTGCCCGAAATGCGGTAGCTAAGCGGCGAGCCATCAGCCATAGTCAGTCTAGGGTAGCTGACCTCTTTTAGGTTCCAGCGGCTGTCACCCCATAACTGTACATTTCCTTGAGAGTCAAATAATCCCAGCTGCTTTAGATGGCGGGCATTGCTGCGTAGTCGAGCTGGCAGAAGATACAAGCCATCCGATTCGCGCCTGACTTCACTTAAGATAAATTTATCGCCATTATATTTGAGTGACACGCGGTAAAGAAGCTTTTCACCGTTGCTGCTATAAATAAATAGATTTGATGAACGATTACTCTCTCTCCAAACTTGGTTGTGTTGTGCAAGAAGCTGTAGCTCTATTGGAAGAGATTCGTGCTGGGTTTGAGAGATAAAATCCATCTTTTTCCAGCGGCGTCCAATAGGCATCTGGCGTTGAATCAACAAGGGCTGGCCTGCCGTTTGAACAATATGAGTTTGCTGCTTGTCTGAAAGGCTATATTCAATAATTTCAGGATGCTTCTTAGATTTGCATAGTGTGATCAGGCAGCTCTGATCTTGTAGGCCGGAGATAGCAGCAGAAAAATCGGGATCATTTAATACGGTTTCTGCAAGCTGGCCGTTTCTGCGGTTTTTATGATAGATAACCCCTTGGTTTAAATCGATCATGTAATCTTTTACAAAATAGCGTGGGTAGCGGCCTGTTACTCTATTTAAAGGGGTACCAGCAGGTAATAAACGGCTAAGTAAAAATTGTCTGAAATTTGGATCTTTCATGGCACAATCGATCGATTTAGACAATTGAAACATCACAAATGAAGCATCTTTTAACGCTGTTTGATTTGCATATTTGGCTGGTATAGGAGCTGCCTGCAGGATAAATTGCAAAGAAATGATC
>CAZZJE010000281.1:0-3874 GCA_964654295.1 uncultured bacterium
CCTCCAAGTAAAGCTATCCTTATAGCGCTTTCAAAAATTCAGAGACACTCTCTAAGGGAAAGTGTCTACAAAATAGCGCTTGAGACTGCTTCTGGAGTGCGGCGACTTGTCGCCGCTTTTTGCTCGCTTCGACTTGTCGAAGCGGCGGTGTAAGGCCTAATTCTACAATCTTTTAGGGATTGTCGTGGAAGCTATAGGCATCTCGACAAGTCGAGATGAGCAAAAAGCGGCGACAAGTCGCCGCACTCCAAAAGCAGACTCCTAAGATGCCTTCGGTTTAAGCTTTTACGGAAACTCTGATTTCGTCTAAGATAATCGCATTTTCAACAAGAGGCGATTTTGCAATGACGAGTACGACGATGGAACTCAATCCCGAGCAATTAGATGCGGTAAACACTCTAGAAGGTCCTCTTTTAGTGATCGCAGGTGCTGGATCAGGAAAAACGCGCGTCGTCACCTGCCGAATTGTCCATCTCTTAGAGCAAGGTGTCCCCCCCTCCAAAATTTTAGGACTAACGTTTACGAATAAGGCAGCAGAAGAGATGCGCGAGCGTGTCCGCCGCGCAACGCGTCAGCATGTGCTGATCTCCACCTTTCATAGTCTCGGACTGCGTATGCTGCGCGAGTCAATCGATCGTCTCGGCTATCCGACCGATTTTACCATCTACGATACAGATGATGTCGAAAAGCTCATCAAAATCTGTTTGCAAGAGCTTGGAGATGTTGCCAACAAAAAAATTGATGCTAAAAGCTTTAGAGAGGCGATCTCCCGAGCCAAAAATGATCTCCTTTCTCCCGATGATGTCGTTTATAGCGCTGGCAATGACCCCTTCTTCCAGCTCTTTCCCAGCGTCTTTAAACTCTACCAAGCGAAGTTAAAAGAGTACAAAGCCCTCGACTTCGATGACCTCCTACTCCTGCCTGTACGCCTGCTGCGCGAACATCCCGATCTACTCGCTTATTACCAACAGCGCTGGCACTACCTGCTCATCGACGAATACCAAGACACCAACGCCGCTCAATACACCCTGGTCAACCTGCTCGCTTCGGCTCACCATAATCTCTGCGTCGTAGGCGACCCCGACCAATCAATCTACTCCTGGCGAGGCGCTAATATTCGCAATATCTTAGAATTCCAACGCGACTATCCTAATGCTCGCGTCATCCGTCTAGAGCAAAACTACCGCAGCCAAAGCAATATCTTAGATGCTGCCAACGCTTTAATCAGCCATAACTCCAACCGATTTGAAAAGCAGCTCTGGAGTACGATCGGTGCTGGAGATAAGATTCAACTGTTCATCGCTAACGATGAGCAGGAAGAGGCAAACTTTGTCATTTCAACTCTACGCAAGCATGCCAACGCTGGGTTAAAGTTGGAGGACATGGTGATCTTCTACCGCACCAACGCCCAATCACGCCTATTTGAAGATGCCCTGCTTTCAGCAAGAATCCCCTATCGTATCGTTGGAAGCTTATCCTTCTACCAGCGTCGTGAAATTAAAGATATCCTTGCCTTTTTACGTGTCGCCCACTCCGATGCCGACTTCATCTCATTCACACGTACAATTAATTTGCCCAAACGTGGATTGGGCGACGCCACTATTGAAAAGATTCGTCTTTATGCTTTTGAACGAGGCGAGCCGATTCTAAGGATCTGCCAAGAGCTCATTGAACCAAACACAAAGCTTCCTATTCGCTTAAATGAGCGGCAACTGCTTGGCTTAAAGAGCTACTTAAAAGGCATTATGGCCATTCGTGAAAAAGCCGCCAAAAATGATTCTTTAGCTCACGTTGTACAGACAGCTATGGAAGAGACTGGTTATTTAAACTACCTCCAAGAAGAGAAAGAGACAGCCCAAGAGCGGCGCGAAAACTTAGACGCGTTGATTACCAAAGCGATTGAGTGGGAAAAGCGCACTGGCAGCAGCACTTTAGCTGGATTTTTGGAGGAGTTGACACTTAAAACCAACAACGAAGAGAGCGACTCGACGATTGAATGCGTGACGCTAATGACTCTACATAACAGCAAGGGCCTAGAATTTCCCGTCGTCCTACTCGTTGGAATGGAAGAGGAGCTGCTTCCCCACACCAATGCACGCGGTTCAAACGAGAACTTGGAAGAGGAGCGCCGTCTCTGTTATGTTGGCTTCACTCGAGCCCAACAATCTCTCTATTTAACTTCCTCCAGAACGCGCTACTTATGGGGCACCTTGAGAACCCAGCGTCCTAGCCGGTTTTTGCAAGAGATTCCTGCGCAATTTGACGAAAAAGTTTTTCCTCAAAAACGCGTCTTCAACAACCCACCACTTAAATCCCCGACCTCCTTTGCTCCGCCATCTGTTTCGCTGCCCCCTGTTTCAAGTCAAGAGTGTCTCTTCCATGAGGGAGATATTGTACGCCATCCCACTTTTGGACCGGGAATTATTCGTAAGGTGGCTCAAGGAAGCCTAGGAACTACCTATACTATTTCTTTCTTAGATGACGATAGCGACAAGCAAATCGTTGCTAAATATGGCCATCTCAAACTAATAGAAAGGGCCAACCATTCATCTTAGCTGTGTGATGTTATGACTATTAATAAAAATTCGATGATGAGACAGGCGCTACTTCAATCCATTGAGGATTGTGTCAAAGCCGCCCAATGCCTTCAATCTCCTGAAGCCATTCTATTTATAGAGCAAGTCTCTAGCCAGCTGGCGCACTGCTTTCAACAGGGAGGCAAGGTGTTGATAGCAGGGAATGGCGGTAGTTTATGCGATGCTGCACATTTTGCTGAGGAGTTAACAGGCAACTTTCGAAAGCCCCGCCCCGCTCTGCCTGCCATTGCTTTAACCGATCCGGGCCATCTCACCTGCACAGCAAATGACTATGGATTTGAACAGATTTTTGCTCGAGCAATCTCAGCCTATGGCCAACCAGGCGATCTCTTCATTGCCTTGACGACAAGTGGAAACTCTCGCAATATTATCCTGGCAGTAGAAGAGGCCCTTCGTCGCTCGATGACCGTCGTTCTCTTTCTAGGAAAAGAGGGGGGCGCTTTAAAAGGCAAGGGCCATCTTGAGTGGATCGTCTCTGGATTCGAAACATCCGACCGCATCCAAGAGGCGCATATGGCAGCCCTTCACCTAGTCATTGAACAGATGGAACGCCATCTTTTTCCAGAACTGGTCCAGTCCACTTTGAGTGAACCGCTCAGCCAGCCTGCTTCTCTTTCATTATAAAGGGTTGAACGGAAAAAATGTTGAAAACAGCTGAACGCTACATCATTGCTGTAATCCGAGGTAAAAAAACGGGCTTTTTAGCTAGCTGCACACGCGCTTTTCTTCGCGTAACCAGCTGGTTTTTTCAGGTAGCTGTCTATGCAAGAAACTGGGCATATGACCGTAAAATTCTTTCTCGCCACTATCCTCCCGTCCCTATCGTCGTTAGCATTGGAAACATTGTCGCAGGTGGTACAGGCAAAACTCCCGTTACCATGATGCTAGCCAAAGCGTTCTATGAAGACACGACGATTGCGATCTTAACACGTGGCTACCGTTCGCCTGTTGAAAAGATGCCGACTCCTATTGTCTTAAGCAAAGGAAACGGTCCTATCTACCCAGCTAACTATTGTGGAGATGAGCCTTTTCTACTTTCATCTAATCTTCCTAAAGCGCTTGTCTTCGTCGGACGAAACCGTGCCCTTGCCTCTAATATGGCTGCGCGATCAGGTGCTGAATTGCTGCTTTTAGATGACGGCATGCAACATCGTCGTCTGGCGAGGGATCTAGAGGTCGTCGTTGTCGATGCCTTAGATCCCTTTGGGCAAGGCTACTTTCTTCCGCGAGGATTCCTAAGAGAAAGCGTATCCGCCTTAGGCCGAGCCGATCTCATT
>CAZZJE010000282.1:0-3851 GCA_964654295.1 uncultured bacterium
TAAAGAAACAAGGCTGGAAAGATGTTCAGCTTATTCTGTCACTCATCCTGTTAAAATTAGCCGGGTGGGATTGTTGCTGCTAGAGAGCCGGATATAGAGACTTATCTGTTTTTTCCTGATAGTCCTACTTTATTAGAAGCTTTAGAATTAGCTAAAAAGGCTTACAATGTATTGGCGGTGATTTTTTCATCGGACGAAAGTTAAAAAAACTATTCACCGAAGTGGGGTTTAGCAGCATTATAGCTTCTGCTTCTTGTGATGTCTATGGAGGAACTACTTTTTCTGTTAAGGAAGCATGCGACGCATTGAGTAGTGATTGGGAAGAAGCTCCATGGGCTAAGTATATTTTTAAAGAAGAATGGGCTTCTTCTGAAAAGGTAAAGCAGTATCAAAAAGCTTTTCTAGACCTATCAAAAGATCCAGGTGCTTTTATCAGCTTAACTTGGTTTGAGGTGATAGGTATAGTATAATTTTGAACAGAAATCATGGCACCGCTTTAGAAATCAACTTGATGTGCTATACATCCCCATGCCGGGATTCGTTATTGAATCGGGCATAAGGATTCATCTAGTGTAAAATTACTCGTCTCTAAATCGTCCAGGGTTAAGAAACCCATTTTAATTTAGGGATGGGCCTTTGATTCAATAAAACATGATAAAAAACGCTTCCCAGAATTGGGCCAAAAATTCTCCTCAACCACTTGAGGATTAATTTAAAATTGGGGTATGACAATCATTGGAACGAAAAGTTACTCTAAGCTGAATTTTGGTTTTCAGACAAAGCAATATACCGATAAAAGCTGGCTCTAGAGATTTTGAGTGTCTTGCAAATATCGTTAATAGGGGTAGCGTGTAAAGGGCCAAATTAAATTGCCGAGATCCGCCACATTCTATTGCCGATACCTCACCATTTTTCACTAAACTCCTCAATCACATGCGCATCGGTGAAATTCAGATAAATCGCTGTGGTTTCTAACCGGTCATGACCTAATGCTTTTTGCACCGAGGCTAGTGAGATGCCTTTTTGTAATGCCAGGGTGGCAAAGGTGTGTCTTAGGATATGAGGTGTCACTTGTTTTGTGATTTTCGCTCGGTTAGCCATTTCCTTGACTATTTTCTGTGCGCGCCTGACGCCGATGGGGAAATGCTCGTGGAGGGCATAGTAATGTTCCAGTAATACCCGCACCCTGTTTGACATCGGTACCACGCGCTTTTTGGATTTTTTGCCGTAGGGTCCGCCTTTTCCAGAAATACGCAGTGATTTTTGTTGCCATAAGATATCTTGCGCGGTCAGGGCACATAGTTCAGACACACGTAAGCCGGTGTCGATGAGGATCCAAATAATCAACTTTTCCAGCAAAGTTTTACAAGCTTGGCAAAGTTGATCGGCTTCTTCGGCTCTCAGGGGCTCACGAACAAATTGATACGACATGGGGTCTCCAGGCTATGTGAGTTCGCTTTCATTCTATAGAAGCGAATTTAATTCGCAAAACATTTTCTTTCCATGACAAGATGGTCTACGCTCATAGGGCAGGATTTTAAAGGCGTTGTTGAAAAATGAGGAGGTAACCTTTTTATGGGCAAGCGACAAGGAGTTCGTCTTTGCTGACGGAAGGCGGAAGACGAATCAGAAATCTTAGCGTGCTTTAAATTCTGTTTTCTGAGGTGATCCCTTATACCTCCTATTTAACAGCGAATTCCAGCAGGAGGGTATCTGTCTTACAAGCCAATCTCAACTTGACAATTTATTGTCCCGAAGCCCTTGTCATTATTAAAATATAAAATCACGTTCTATTTTGCTCTTTTGTAGCAAGAGCGAATTAATTAGAGTTTTATAATATTGAACATCCTGCCTGATTCATTTGGTTTTGTTCATCGGAGAAAAGTTCCGATGGGGGATTAAGTTTGCATAAAGGACTAAAAAAGGTGGATAGGCTGCTAACTACTTGAGTGGCAGTGGGTCTTTTTTCTTTGTGGCTATTCCAGCAAGCTTTAATCAGCGCTGTGACTTGAGGTTGATCAGGAGGCAATTCCTTTTTAGTACATCCTTCGTAAGGTATCTGTTTGGTAAGCAATTCCCAAAGGACCATGCCAAAAGCATAAATATCACCGGCTTCCGAATAGACAGGGGAGGCGCCTCGAGATTCTGGTGGCATCCAAAGTAAGGTACCTACTTGTTTATCATTAGCATGTGCAATTCCTTGTAGAGCCTGAGCAGTACCAAAATCTGATATTTTAGCCCTTAGCCTACGGCCCATCGTTACCAACAAAACGTTGCCACTTTTAATATCAAGATGAGCAATACCATTTTTATGTAGAAATTTAATAGCATGTGCAATATCTAGTGCAATCTGGTATTCTTCAGCATTAAGCTGGTATTTTTGATTATTACACATATCTTTATTATTTCCATCATCATCAGTTCCCGGTGAAAAAATACTGGAACCCTTGTTGTTATAGCTTTCCTCCAGGGAAAGTCTACGAAATTTATTTACCCTGAGCACATCTCTAGCAACGTATTCTGGTTGAAGCAACAGAGCGTCATAGTGGTTATGACCATTGTAAAGGACAAAAATAGGTTCTCCCGTAAACCGGGTAGCATCTTGTGGATTCGTAAGATTTCCATCAACTCCAATTACCATAATGGGACGGTTTAATACGCGCATTAAGATTTCAATTTCAATATGGGTAGCCCATTCTTTCCCGCTTCTAACAGCTTGAATATAATCTGTTAACGTCTGCCCTTGAGACAGGGTGATAAAATCTTGGAAATTAGCGCGGTTTGCTTCAAGATGTGCTGCTACTGTCCGTCTTAAAGAAGCTTGATCTTGTCCAACATGTAAGGCAACTGCATGATATAGACAGTGACCATCACCTGGAATAGGCTGATAACTAAGGCCCACTATCGAAGGTTTTCTTCGTAGATAGCTATATAAAGAGCCTTTGTTGGCATATTCCATAGCCAACATATACCCTGTCTCTTTACAACCAATAATCCCATAAAAACGAATAATATGACCATGGGGCAATAGTGAATGATACAATCCATCTCTTTTCAGTTCTTCTATATGATCCCCCATACTTGTTCTTAAAACTTTAATAGCAGCATCTTTACCACATAGTTGGCCCTTATAAACTTCGCAAGTCCCTCCATCTCCTAATTTACCTTCAAAACGGGTTTGACCTCTGTTTGATGTAATGCGAAAGAGTTCTAGGGCCTGTTTACAATTCGCTGTAATTAATTGATTTATAAAAGCAAACTCGTAAAATTGTGATTCTCACACCTACAATAAAACGAGTTTGCAATGCCAAGACTTATGCTCACAGATGAGCACTGGTCAAAGCTAGGGACTATCATGCGCGAACACGGAATTTATGACAAGCCCAATTTGCGAAAAACAGTTGAAGGGATTTTGTACCGTATGCGAACAGGATTGCCTTGGCGTGATCTGCCATCTTTTTTTGGTTTATGGATTTCGATTTACCAACAATTTAATCGTTGGTCATCGAAAAGTAAATTAATGGCTATTTTCAAATCGCTTGTTCAAGAACCTGATTTTGAATGGGAGTTTGTTGATGGAAGTATTGTAAAAGCACATCAACATAGCACTGGTGCGGCTAGTTCAAATGATGAAGCAATTGGAAAATCTGTAGCTGGAAATACGACGAAAATACACATGGCATCCGATGCACATGGATTGCCAATTGATTTTATTATTACAGGCGGTGAAGTACACGATTGCAAAGTTTCTCCAGAATTTATCGCACAATTACCATTTGCTAATTATACGATTGCTGATAAAGGATATGACAGTGAAGAACTTCGCGAGATTATTCGTGGAAAATCTTCAG
>CAZZJE010000283.1:0-3842 GCA_964654295.1 uncultured bacterium
TAATCAAAGCACCCTTTAACGAGGAATCACTTAGAAAAAGATGGCTTGACTGCATAGAGCTTGCCAACCAGTTGATCGATAAAAAATCGATGAGTCAACTCAATGAATTGATTGAACTAAAAGCATTATGCCGAACTAGCACCGCGTTAATTGCCGAGAAGCGGCTCGATGTGGCTGAGCAGTGGATTGAACGCGGCTACCTTTCTGCCGCCATGATGGAAATGGCCCCCTTGTTAAAAAAGTCTGACCTGCCAAAAGAGATCACCCAACGCTTAAATCAGCTCGCGTATCGCTGGGCCGATTGCTTGTTTGGCCAGCAGAACATATCCTCATTTGACTTGCATCTCGTGACTGCATGTGTACAGAAAAAAAATGATCCCTTCTTTTCATTGCACATTTTGAACACTGCTAATAAGCAAAACATTTCGCTTTCAGAACCCTTGCAAAGGGCATTAATAGAAACTGCCACCAACCGCCCGGATAGTTTGTCAGAGATTAAAAGTGAATTAATGCCTGCTTTTCTAAACCTTGTGATCGCTCACAAGCCCACATTTTTCAAATGCTCTCTTTTAAAGTTTTTGGAGTTGCAAAAGGATGATCTACTGCCTCTCGAGGATTTTTTGATAAGCAACCAACTGGCTTTAGAAAATGAATGGAGCCATGAAGAGGCATTGTCTATTATCCAATCGATACAGCAATTATGCCAAAATAAGCAGATTAGCGATAGCGAACAGCCTATTGTCATTAACATCTTGAAGCAATTGCTCGTAAAGCCCAATTTTATACGCGCACTAACTCAAAAGATGGACTTTACACAATTTCGATTGTATGTGGAACAAGAGAAAAATCTTTCGCTCCGATCGATATGGAAAAGCTATTTAAAAGGTGGGCTGAATCAGCTTCAGAGCTTAGGTCATCCTCAGCCAGACACAGTCCAAACACTACTCGACATCATTCAAAAAAGAGAGAGTTATCATATTAAATTAGAAGATGCTTGGAAAATCATGCATCTCTTGCAGCCTCATTTAACTGAAGCTGTGACGAAGACTTGGGAAGCGCTGCTTTTAGATCTTTTTGAAAAGGCGTCGAAAGAGTTGCAATCGGATATTGTCGAACAATCGATCAAATGGAAAAAGTTGAATCCTGAAATCAAAAAGAAATTCGAATCCTTAGATCCGTTATCCCTAGAAGATATTTGCGGGTCTAACCGTATTGCGTTGAAACGTTTGATTCGCCTCTGTGAAAAAAGAAAGTCTTCATTAGAAAGTCAACACTGGACAGCCATCTTATCGCGTCTTGGCTATGATTCTATTGCATCCAAAGCACGTACTCGTCTACTCGACCTATGGAGTGCCACCTCCTATGCCCATATCCCCCTTGCAAAACGCATAAACACAGAAACGTCGCAAGTTCTATTCGAAATCGAAGCCGTCTTTGCTGCCAACTATACGCCGCTTATTTCAGCTTATTTAAAAGAGATGGAGATCGTAAAGTGGGTCTTTGAGAAAACAGAACCCTCAGGAAAGCGTTTTGAATCGGTGTACTCTCACGCCTATTTTTTAGTCGCGAAACGTTTAATGGTCGATAGAGCGTTTGAGAAACTGTCCGATTTTAGTGAGATTCAAATTACTTTTCCTTTAGAAGATTCCCTTAAGAAATTATTAGTCGAAGAGGCTTTAAGCATAGCCGTTGCCTTGCGAGACTCTCTTAATGCTAAAGAACGCCCTCAATCTCATTTCTACTTAAAACTAGCTAT
The DNA here is from genome assembly GCA_964654295.1 of uncultured bacterium. GTDB lineage: Bacteria > Chlamydiota > Chlamydiia > Chlamydiales > JABDDJ01 > CAZZJE01. The sequence goes on from CAZZJE010000283.1 coordinate 1,757, forward strand.
CTTATGGTGCTCTGATACTAACCAAGGATCTTTTAATATTCCTTCTGATCCCAACATTTCTTTAGAAAATAGCAAAGAGGGATTAGTTGCGTTGGAGCTATTTGGAAACCTCGCAAAATGGTTTCCAAATGAATCAACAATCGGGGACGCTGTTACAGTGTTTGGTTTTGTTGCAGCCTGTTTACAACAGTCGAGTGACATGGCATATGCCATTAAAAAGGGCGAGTCCACGGAACCTCTAGACGCAAGCCTGGTTCACCGCCTGCTGCCAACTCCAGGGCAAAAGGCCCAGCTTATCAACTGGTGTGTCGATGGATTGTCTCTTATTAACAATCGATCGATCATAGGGCAAATTATTTTCTATAAAAATATTATCACCACGTTAGTCCATGCCATCCAGTTCATCTATGATATTGGCCAGCAGAGTGAAGTAGTAGAATGTTGTAAGAAAATCACACCCAAATGCTACGAAAAATCTAACAAAAAGGTTCGAATTTACCAAGCAATCAGCCAGGACAACTTACCCGATAAATTAGCGTATTTGGTTGGCCACTTGCTATTATTAGAGGTAAAAAGTAGTTTTAAAGAGAGCTCAGAAGGTTTTCTGTATGCCTTAAATGAGCGTGATATGGGCCAGTGGTTCTCGGAACAGCATTTAGATGCTTTTTGGGCAAATGTCATTTACAACCAATTAAATAGCATGTTAATTGCTAAAGTCGATTGGAAAGAAGCGGATAAATATTTAGAAGATTATTTGTCACCCTTGCAATTAACTGAAAACCAACTCGAATATTTTCAAAAGCACACTAAAAATCTTATCGGCAAAAAAAATAAAAGCTTACAAGAACGCTTAGGTGACTTTATCCTGCGGACTGAGGTCGATTCAACCGAGTATCAAGAGATTATTGATCAAGCCAAAGCTAAATCACTTTCGAAAGATGGAACTCAACTGATTGCATTAAACTTCTGCGAAGCAGTTGTCTCTCTTATTTCTGAAAAGAGCTTAGTTAAATTGGAAAAAACCATTGATCTGCTTATTGATAAGCTTCCAGCTCTAGAGCGCTATCTAGATAATAAACTCTGCCAAACACTCTTTACTTTGATAGCGGAAGCCCATCTCGATATCTTTTTTGTTCATGGACATGCTGTTCGATGCAGAGATAAGATTATTGAGACGTTGAAAATCCTCTCCAATAAACAAAAACCAAAATCTGCGGTTTACACAGATTGGGAGCCAGAAGTGGCTACAAGAAATTTTTGCCATGGGATGTTAGACGGCTTAATCAGCAAACAAGTAACAGCTATAAAATTTTCAGATAAGGGGTTAGAAGTCTATATCTCTATTTATCCTTATCTATTTAATTTTTTGGCGAAAGGGCTTCCTAATAAAACCCCTGGCACCAAATTAACTGTTCCTTTGAAACGAGTGATGACTTTTCTTTTTTCAGCAGAAAAGTTTTTGGATTTATATCAAGTTGCGAAAAATAGAGTGACTCCGTTTAAGCAGCACGTTTTAGACTTAGAGGAATTGATCAATGGGTCTGATTGTTTAAAACTCTGCCCGCAGATCGATGGATTTAAAAAGAAATGGTTGGAGATTCTTCCTGAACAGCCGAGTGCTCTGATTTCTGCTCCTAAGGGAGCTGACTCAAAGAGTCACAAAAAAACTAAATCTAAAAAATCTCGTACTAGAGGCCGCTAAGGTAAATTGCATTAAAAGCCCTATTATTTAATCTTTTTCTGGTATCCCAACATCTCGACAAGTCGAGATGAGCAAAAAGCGGCGACAAGTCGCCGCACTCCAAAACCAATCTCAAACGGTTAATTTTAGACAATTCAAATCAACCTTAATAAAATATTACAGATAAATGTCTTCGTTAATTATTACTCCTCCATCTTCCAATTCACCTACTTCATCGAGCAGCGACAAAAGCTGGAGCTTTGATGAGTTATGCCAACGGCTATGCGATCCGCAAAAAGAGAATAGAATTGTCTCTCCCGTTTACAGTTCAATTGATTCTCCCATTGAGCGCGAACTTAATGCGCTTTTTCAAGAGGGGTTATGCGATGGCATGCGCAACTTAGT
>CAZZJE010000284.1:0-3813 GCA_964654295.1 uncultured bacterium
TTACCACTCTTTAGAGCACACCGTAAAAAAGTGGTCTGTTACCAGACGTCTTACAGATCTTATAGATGACTATTTAAACCAACCCGGTGTCACAAAATTTATAGAAGCGATAAAAGAAGGGACAAGCGATACGGTACTACGCTTCTTCAAAATATGGCTGTCTCAGTTAAGTCGCTCGGATAGCAACTTAAAGGATATAAGATACGCTTCTTATAGTTGGATGATTGATTTTGAAAAGGCGGATTGGGAGAGTTTTGAAAAAATTTGCTACGATGAGAATTTGCTGCACCTTTTGACACGAGAAGGCCTCAAGAATACCCTTATCACGATGAAAGGCTTTTTCCCTGTCGTCTATATCGCGCAGCTGATGGATTATGGCCTGTCCAGTCATAAAGGGTTTGCTACCCAAACATATGAAACTCAAAAAAAGACGAGGGCTATATTAAATCACTATGAGAGCGAGCTAGAGTTTGTTCAAGCACTTCTTGAAATGGTTTTTTTGGAGGATTGTCCCGCATTATCTGAAGACGCTCTGGCCAAACTAGCTCAAAAAAAGTTTCTAACACGAGAGAAGCTTGAAGGCTTAATAAGAGGTTTGAAAAGAGAAGAGATCAAGGAGTCGTTTGCCCATTATGGCAAAATGGAGGTCTACCAACAGATGTTAACCCATCTCGATCAAGTTTTAGACAGTTTGTCAGTAAAATTAGCGATGAGATAGGCTAAGGTAGTTATAAATTGTGCCGGCCCGTTGGGCTAATAAAAACTCAATTTAAATTGCTATTTTCCCAATTCTTTTTTCCAAGCTTCCATTCCTTCTTTAAGATAAGAAATCCATTTTTCTAAAGGTTCGTAAGTTGAAAAATAGGGATGATAAAGAATGGCAGGATTGAATCCATTTTCTGTAAGTAGTTTTGCTAATAGAACTAAATCTGTACGCCCTTGACCGTCAAAAAAGGAATAAATTTTTTATAGTAAAATTTATTTAGGGCTTGAACAGAAGTGGCTTCTTAAATTATTTAGATTAATTTCACTCCAATTTTTCAAAATAGGATTTAGATAGTTCCATATCGATATTTGTCGCTAATTCTGCTGTTAGCAAAAGAGCATAAGAACAGTAAGGATCTAAGAGAGCGCTTTCTTGAGCATATTTGAATGCGCTTGCTATATTTCCAAAGCGATAATAATAAATAGCTAATGCATCTAATATCCGTCTTTTTGTCTCTTTAAAAAGATATAAATAAGGGGATCCTTTATCTAGCCGTAAAATAGAAGCATCTGAAAGAAGGCAGGCACTTTGCAACAAGGATATTGCTTTCTGAGCTTCTTTAATCCTGAAGCACAAATCAGCCTTGTATTTTTCTAAACGAAGGCGCGCTAAATTTGAATCATCTTCTGTTGGAAATTCTGAATTGTCGATCAGCAACGCTGCTTTGTCTAACCATTGCTTCCCTAAATTAGGATCACTAGAGTTTCTCGTGTAAAATTTTGCAAACAAAAGAAAGAGATGAAAAAGGAGAAAAGCAGGTAATTTTATTTTAGCTAAGTTAACTTCATGGATAAAGTCTTCAGGAGACCAAATGTCAGGAGTAAGAATACTTTGGCCTAAGCTATAGAGATACTTTGCCCATATTTTGCTATCTAAATCAAAATTTTCAGCAATAACTCTTTTGCATAGTTGTAACCCCTGTTTGTAAAATCCTAAGTAAAACAACAGACGAATTAAAAAAAGTTGTTTTTGGACGTCTAAATTACCACTTAAGTAATTCGCAATCAGAAGATTCCATTTTTCATGAGATGAATTAATATTCAAAAAATTTTCATCTTCTAAATTTAATCCTCCGATTTTTAGCAATCTACGAGTTGGCCCATAAAAGTGCATAAAAGCACCCCATTGATTAGGAGAAATTGCAGAATTTAGCCACTGAAGTGGAGCAAGGGAAGATAAATTAGCAAATGGTGAGGATGATAAATTTATAAGCGGCTGAAATGCTAAGAGAGCAGTATCCTGTAAATAGATTTTATTCATTTTGTGCTGAAAAAGAAGGATCCATTGGTTTTAAAATTTTTAAAGATATCCCCGATATGCCTATAAATACAATAAGAAATCCCGCAATTAGGAAAACCATTTGATACTCGCTATCCACAAATGTTGGTTTAGATAAAACGAGAAGCCAGGTAATTAAAGGCCCCGCTAATAAAGTTCCAATAGGAGCGATAGCTGAAGAAACCATGCGTCGAATACCAAAAATTGTCCCTTGCAAGTTTAAAGGAGAGCACGTTTGCCAAAACGCATTGCTTGCCGAATTAATGATGGATAAAAGAACCAGAGTAGCTGTATATCCAATCGTCCAGAAAACAGGTGAAAATCTCATCCCAATGATGAGCGGTCCACATAATCCTAATGCTATTGTTGATTTCATCATTAATGAAATCTGAGAATTAGGCTTTAAAAGATATCCTGCAAAAAGAGAAGTCACCAGTTGGGCCCCGCTTCCAATAAAGTTGATCCTTCCTAATAATTGAGTGTCATATTGAGAGGCTAATAAAACCATAGGTGTAAATGCTACAAAGCTAAAACTAAAGACAAAATTTATTAGTCCTGATATAACCATTAAGGCAATAAGTCTCTTATCTTTTTTAATAAACGAGATACCAGTGATCAAGTTTATTTTGATGTCACAAATAATTGTTTTAAAACTTTTTGGATATTGATTTTCTTCTTTCAACTTAATTTTCATTAAAAATATTAATGAAAGGAGAAATAGGGCCATGTCTGTGAAAATAACGATAGAAATGTCAAATACGAAAATGAGGCTTCCTGCTAAAAAGGGACATATTAAAACAGCAGAAGATTCGGCTGCAATCATAAGGCTATTAGCTTTCAATAATTGATCTTTTTTGACCGTTTGAGGAACTATTGAAAGCGTAGAGATATAAATTAAATTACTAAAAACTCCAATAAAAAACATTAAAAAGCAAATAAACAAAAAATCATTAAACAAAAAATCAGTAACAACTGAAATAATCATTAAATAAATTACAACTAAAAAAAATCCACTCACTATTAATATTTTTATTTTATTAAAGCAATCAATAAACCCGCCTAATATTGGACTAAAAATACGAGGTAATAAACCACAGCATACAAAGATGCTGAAAGAAATCAGATTTTCTTCTTGTTGAAAGAGCCAAATTGGAAGAGCAAAACGAGTTAATTCGCTTCCAAATAAACTAAGCAGTTGAAATAGCCAAAGAAAACAGAAATTTTTATCTATAAATAAATTTGTTTTATTAGTAATGAGACGCATAAATTCAAAGAAAACTCTTCTCAATAAAAATTCAAGAAGAGTTCTAAATATTTTAGTCTACGAAAACAGTAGGTTCAGGAGGGCGAAAATCAGCTGTTTCGTAACGATCTAGATTTGTGTCTTCTGCAGTTTCTTCAACTTGATCTATTTGTTGTTGACTATCCATGATGTACCTCCATTATTTGGTTAAAGGAAAAATTATCTGCTCGCAATGTGTGTTAATGTTTTTAATCTTAATGTTATTTTACCTCAAGATATTTCGTTTCCAAAACCTCTTTGAGCGTTCATCCCAATTGTGAAGAAATAGAGAACTTATGAGGAACATTTAATTGAAAAACTTAAGGATGATGAATATGCTTCGGCTTGTCTAAATGCATGCGTAGAAAAAAGCTTTGAAACAAACAGGAGGATATTTCGGTTAGTCGTCCGAGATGTTGTTAAAGCTCATTGTGGCATGACTGAGATTCCCTCTAAAATGGAAGTAAATCGACAAAGCTTTTATCAA
>CAZZJE010000285.1:0-3808 GCA_964654295.1 uncultured bacterium
AATTGTAAAACAGATCTGCTTAGAACCCATCAAGCTGGCTGCCTTGGAAGATTCCCCCTTTTCTTGATATCTCACCACATTTTCTAAAACAACAATGGCATCGTCTACAACAAACCCAACCGATAATGTTAACGCCAAGAGGGAAAGTAGGTCGAGGCTAAAGTGGGCTAGATACATCATTATAAAAGTACCCAATATCGAGAGCGGTAGGGCAACACCAGTAATGAGAGAGTCGGTTAACCTTCCCAGGCTAAAATAGATCACCAGTATAACGAGTGCAAATGCAAATAGTAGGGACCACTCCAAGTCTAAGAGGGATTCATTAATCCAAATAGATTTATCAAACCAAACGAGAAGATTTGTAGAGGGCGGTAGCTCCTTTTCAATCAAGCGAACAACCTCTCTAACTGATTTTGAAAGGGCAACAGTGTTCCCTCCATTAACTTTTTGAATCCCTAAGATTAGAGCTCGGGAAGAATTTTCTTGAGTCACAAAGCGAAATTCTTTGTCTTGACCGCTTTTTTCAATGATCGCTCCGATATCTTTGATATAGACAGAGCTATTGATGACTTTTAAATGTTCAAGATCTTTAATCTGTTGAATAGAACCTGGCCACTCTATCGAAAAGCTTTTGTTGCTCGTTTGGATTGTCCCTAATGGCACCTTACTCGTATACTGACGAACGGTTTCAATGACCTGATTAAAGCCAATCTGCCTAGCTGCCATAAGCTCAGGGTTTAATTGTAGATGAATAGACTTTGCTGAGCCAAAGACTTTAACTTGAGCTACTCCTGCAAGCCTGCTAAGCCGCGGTAAAACATAAGAATCGACATATTGCCGCAGTTCTCCTACATTCAAGTAATCTGAGGTCACTACAATCCAGATCATCGGCTCTTGGCCATCTTCTTGAAGTCTATATGAAGGCGGTGACGTTAGACCTTGGGGCAGATTGGAATTTGCTCGATTCAACGCTGATTGTACTTCTCGTATTGCCTCATTCATATCTTGAGAGAGATCGAACGACATTGTAATTCGAGAAAAGCCTGGAGAGCTATCGGACTCCATTTCTTGGACACCCTTCACATGGGAGAGCTCTTTTTCAATAGGAATCGTCACCTGGTTGAGTACAACTTCTGAACTTGCACCTGTATACCCTGTAAAAACTTGAATTTTTGGATGCTCAATTGTCGGCAAGTCATTGACAGGCAAATAGAAAAAAGCCATGCCCCCTGCTAACAGTAGCGTTAGCATGATGAACGTTGTCATGACAGGTCGAAGGATAAAGGGAGCTGATAAATTCATGGCTGGACATCCACTTTGGAACCATTCGATAAGCGAAAATGCCCTTCAAGAACCAAGAGATCAGTCGAAGCTATCCCCTCGGTAACCACTTGATTTAAGCCATCCTGGATTCCTAGATTAATCTGCTTCAACGCTACTGTCTGGTCAGGCTGCACAACATAGACATAGGGACCTTGAGGGCTATATCTAACCGTTTTTTGGGGAATCAACATGGATTGAGAGAGTGTGGCAACTGGCACACGAACATGAACGCTTTGTCCGGGGCGGAAGCGATAGTTTGGATTCTGCACTTTTGCTCGCATCGCTAAAAGCCCAGTTTTTGGGTTAAAGTGATTGTCGATAAATGTTGCAACTCCTTCCGTTTTACAATCTGAAGAACATAGTGAGCTTAACTCCACTGTTTGCATCTCTTTGGGCAGCTTAGAAAACTCCTGCTCTGTCACCGACCATTCTACAATTAAAGGATCCATTTTAGAGATCGTTACCAACGGAGAAGGAGACCCAATAGAAACTAAGAGGCCTGGATAAGCTTCTAGCTTGCCCACTCTGCCCTTAATAGGCGAATAGAGTGTGCAGCGCTCCAACTCAAGTTTTGCCAAATCTAGCCGCGCCTGCGCCAGACTAAGAGCTCCCTTTGCCCTTTCCAGCTGCGCTTCTAAATCATCCCATTCTGTTTGGGAGACTAAATCCTTAGTTAAAAGAGGCCTATATCGCTCAATCTTCTTGGAAAGCTGATTTAAATTGGCCTGATCAATCTTGTATTGCGCTTCGGCTTCATGCACTTTAATTTCCGACGGCTTGGATTCGATCTTAAAAAGCGGTGTACCAGCCTCAACTTCATCTCCTTCGCTGATCAAAACTTCGGACAAACGCCCGGAAATTTGAGAATGAATTTCTGTAAGAACTGAGGGATGCAAGGTTCCTATTGACTCGGAATAGACTGTCAGATCTTTTGTTATTGGAGAGACAACAGTAATAGGAATAGAAGCGGATGTAGCAGGTGGCGATGGCTCATGCACCCGTTCACATCCCATCAAAACAAGAGAAATAGCGATAAGAATTAGAGAATAGGATTTCATGATCTCTCCAAACAGGGTGCTAGCGTTCCAGTGGCATAAGCAAGGTTGGCAAGGGAGAGCAGCCAACGCGTTTTTATATCGCTGTAGCGGATGCGAGCAGCGGCTAGCTGCCGTTGTGCTTGAGAAACCTCGCCAATGCGCTCTTTTCCAGCCCGATATTTATCTAGGGTGCTTTCATAAGCGTTTATAGAATTTTCTAAATTTTTGATCGCTTCAGGAAGCATCTCTTGGTAGCCTTGGAGTTCGCGGCTATGCGTTAGCACTTCTAAGGCAATGTCTAACTGAAGCTGGAAGAGCTCTTCTCCAATAGCCTTTGTTTCGGCATAAGCCATTCGTTTTTGATAGGTCGTCTCAAAACCATTGAAAAGAGGGTAATCAATGTTTAGTCCAATTTGGTATTGCAACCCATGCTCTTTGGCATGAAAGGCGTAGTTTGCTCCTCCACTTCCAGCAACGGTCACTTTAGGTCCATAAGAGGCACGGACTCGATCTTGATTAGAGAAAGAGGCGGATAGTTTTGCGTGTTTAGCCAAGAGATCTGCTCTCTGTTGCAGAGCCAAATCGATTAATTCTTCGCACTTATTAATAGGCAAAGAGTCAATCGCTGTTAAATTGGCCAGCTCTAGGCAAGTTTGAGGAGGAAGGCCCATACTAACAGATAACTTAGCCTTGCGGACATCCAGTTGAGCTTTTTGCTGGTAAAGGTCCATTTTCATTTGAGATAGAGATGCTTCCGCCATATAGACGTCGGATATGGGGCTTAGGCCAGCTTGGTTAAGCTCTTTTGCAAGATAAAGCATCTTTTCAGCATCTGCTACAGAGCTATAACTAGCTTGAACGAGCTCTTGAGCATGCAGCGTTGCATAACCATTTTCTAGAGCTGCAATCAATACTTTTTGGATAGCCCAATCATACTGCCAGTTGGCTTCTACCAGTGACATTTTAGCCATCTCGACATTTGCTTTCCTTTCACCAAAATCACAGAGAAGCATTGAAAAAACAAGGTCTACTCCAACTGTCGTATAGCTTGTATCGGGACCATTGATAAATTTGAAATCTCTTCCATGGTTAACAGTTGACCTCAGATCAACCCTAGGATAGTAACTCTTTTTAGCATTTCCTAATGAAGCCGCTGCTCGCTTGGCATTCCACCAGCTCTGGTGTGTGGTGGGATGGTTATCTAAAGCGATCTCCACCACTTCTGAGAGTGTTAGTGGATGATCGATGAGTGGATTGGCGACTGTCGTAGCACTCAAAAACAGAAATGAAATAATGAGAAATATAAGGCGCATTCTTCTAATCATTTTAAATGATTAGAAATGATAGCAAATAGAATTTAACTAAACTAGATTTAATTGTCGATCCAACTGACTTGTAGCGTAGGCTTTAGAGGTAATTGCAAAATTGTTGTCTTATGAGGCCCAATG
>CAZZJE010000286.1:0-3787 GCA_964654295.1 uncultured bacterium
AATTTCCTCCGTGTAACTTGAATTTTGCAATTACCTCTAAAGCCTACGCTACATCTATTCATCTATTTTTTCGGTTTCAAAAAGACTTCAAAGACATAGGGAGAAGCCGCTGTCTCATTATACGCTGTCGTATTTGGTACCGTGCTCTGGATGCCTCCCACAATATATCCAATTAATTGAGATCGCTTTCCAAGCTTATCAAACTCAATGACCCCATTTGTATAGGTAGGTGTGTTGTCAACAGGAATAAATCGTGCCTCCGCTCCAAATAGAAGACGGTTGCCTGGGTTTGTTCCCGTTGAAAAGATCCTAGGATAGGAAGCATGGAGCTTATGTTGAGAAAACTTGCCTTCTGGATTAATCCGGATGGCTGTAATTTGATTGATAAAAGGCAGCTCATCATCCGTTTTTAGCTTTCCATCTTTAAAAAATCCGTAGCTAATTCCTCCGAATAAGAGAACATACATGCTCTTACGCTCTTCAGAAAACAGACCGATATTCGCGCAATCGTAATTATTCATCGCTTGCTTAAAGGTCTCAGGATCTTCTGGATCTGCCATCGATGGCTCACCATCGTAAGTAATTAATACGGGAACAGTCCAGGCTCCGCCGCTTGGAGTGAATACACCCGAAAGCGCTAAAAAGCCCCGTACAGGTAATCCCAATGTTTCATAGATAATAGGCATGACATTCAGGTCACGGCGGCGATAGTTAGGATCGCGATCTTTTGGTTCGGATTCTTTGACCTTAACTTCCAAATTAAATCCATCGTCCGACACTTTGAAACGGCGCACCTGTTCAGTATAAATGCCATTTTTCCCAGGCACATAAGCCCCTTTATAGTTTTGTCCAAATACCAGCAGCCACAAATCTTTGTTCACACGCGTCATAAAGCCGCCTGTCACTTGAAAGATCGGATTCGATACCTGACGAATATAGGAGGCAAATTGTTCTCCCGGATAGGGATCTTTTACCCAGTGGATAACCCCTTCTAAGTCAATCGCCGTCAAGGTATCTTTTGTGCTAAAAGTATCTCGCGCCGTATCGACACCATAACCTCCAGCAATGTAGAGGGTGTTGTGATATTGATGATATTGCGGCGCTGTGACAGAGAGCTCATCAATCTGCCTTTGAGTTAATCCTGATCCCTCTCTATTGAGAGAACGGAAGAAGACCTCTCCTGACTCCGAGTCAACCACAAAAACCGTATGGTTTTGCTTGTTGGGAGGAAAGTTATTATTGTTATCATCAAACCCATGCAAGCCATTAATCCGACCTGCAATCAATACCCATTGCCCGTTAAAGACACCATAAGCAAATGATTGCAACCCTTTGGGTAATGTGAAGCCAGCTTTACGGACTGTTACATCAAAAGGTAGGTTCTTTCCTGACAATACAGGAGAGACTGTTGGAGTTTGATTAGCTGCAGAAAGCGGCTGATAAACTAAGGAAAGAGAGGACAAGAGAGCTAATGCCAGTGATCGAAGATGCATATCGTCAACTCCAATTTATAAATTTATCTCGCAAGTAGAGCGAGTTGCAGAATTGTCCAGAGCTCTCTTTTTGTCAATGCCCTATTTAATTTGATTGGTATCTAGCCCAAAAATTTAAAAACTCTCCTTTTACATTATTAAAAACGCTTCCAATTTGATTAGAAATCGAGGGTAAAGAGACGTTTTGATAAGTGTGTTTAATCACATCTAGATCTGTCTCTATCCCATTCTCATGATTGATTAAAAAAAATTCAGTGCCCTCTTGAGTCTCTTCATCTAGAGAAGGAGATTTTTTAGGACAAACAGCCATTATATACTTATCATCAACGGGATAACTAAAATTTTTAGGAATCGTTTCAACTACCTGGAAACCATATTTTTGATAAAGCTCTTTAGCCTGATTAGACGCTCTGACATCTAAATAAGAGACAGGATAGAGCGTGAGATAATTCTGCTTTAAATGATTTAAAAGGTTTGTCCCAACTCCTTTGGCACACGCATCTGGACGTCGGGCAATTCTTCTTAAGTGCAATCTAGCTCCCTCACTTTCTACTTGAAGCCACATGTAACCTTCAATTCTCTGATTCAGAGTATTACGAGCAAGAATGACAATATTTTGATTTAAGAGCATTTGCCGTTTTTGAGGGGCTTTTACAAAAGATTGATTCGTAATCGATTCAATTTCCGCTAGATCCTGAGATAAATTTGCACGATTTACATCTAACAATTCAATTTTAAGAGTCCCATCCTCCGAACCTGCCAAAATCTCCCTTTCACCTAAACACTCTATTTTTACTCTTTTTCCGTCGGGGAAAATAACAGAAGATGTCTCTAAACACTCCAGAAACTGCAACCAAATTTGCTTGATATTCTCATCGCAGCTTCCCTTCAAATGACGTGTAATTTTGAGAAGATGATCATGAAAACCATGAAAGAGATGTTGCTGAGGAAGCGGCTTATCTAAACTCTGGATAAAACAATTAATCGCTTCCTTTTCTTTTGCATAAGATGAGTCGATAATATTTTGTGCTCGATCCCATGCCGTATTTAAATTGTTTACAACCATCTAAACAAACCTATTTTAAAATTTTAATTAAATTTTACATTTTAATTTTAAATATTTTACAAGAATCAATTAAAAAAAATTTAAATCAATAAATTGATAATCAAATCAAATCAAATCAAATTTATAATAATCTTATATGACTTAATATAAGTGATTTAATTATCACTTATTATCTCGAGATTTTATGACTATTAATACACATGGATTTGAACCCAAGGATCTACAAGCTTATAGAGGATTAGCATATGATCATCTCAATAAAATCCCTTTGACAGAGGATCTTTCCCTAATTAATGCAGCGTTGTCATCTTTAGCAACTCATCACTCCGTAGGCTCCGAGCTTTCCCCTTCGCTTCAATATCGAGTTGAAAAGCTGCAAGACATTATGGATTGCATCCAAGAAAAAATTAAATATTTTGAAGGCAAACAAAAAGAGCTTTCCACAAATGCGGAAAAGTATGCCACAGAAAGTCTTTACGATTTTATAAGGGATCAACGTGATGAAGGCAAATGGGACAATAATTGGAAGATGGAAGCGCTTCTTAGTCAAGATTCTGTAATTGTCCATTATCTAGAGCAACGTCACATTCTTTCTAGAAAGGATTTATTAAAATTAACTGTCTATGAATTTATTAAATTTGGTCAAGCCTGGCTAGAGCCTCTCTATCAAGCTGAGAAAACATCATCTGGTCAAACGATCCTTACATTTGAGGAAATTCAAAAGGTCGCATCAGCCCACCCCAAATTTCAAACGATTGAAAAATCCGAAATATTGATCTAAATGATTTTCACGATAATGAGGATGCTGAAGCCGGTTTTTACCAATTACAAGGTCTTATCCAGCCTTATGATGATGATAAAGACGTGGCTTTAGAAACAGTTAGAAAATTTAGCCCCTCTCTTGTATTTTTTTCAGATGAACTCAAAAATGATGAAGATGTTGTATCAGAGGCTCTCAAGCAAAATGGCCTGGTTCTAGACTTAGCCTCAGAAGAACTTAAAAATAATCCAGCGATTGTTTTAAAAGCTGTCAGACAAAATGGCTTAGCTCTTAAGTTCGCTTCAGATGAGCTAAAGAACGATAAAGCGATAGCTTTAGAAGCGATCCGACACAATCCAAAAGCTTTTTACTATATCTCTTCTAATCTCAAAACCGATCCAGAGATCCGTCAGGCTGCTGGGTTAGTTTGAGACTACTTCTGGAGTGCGGTGACTTGTCACCGCTTTT
>CAZZJE010000287.1:0-3746 GCA_964654295.1 uncultured bacterium
AATAGACTGTTTTATCTAAAAAAATTTTTCACCACGCAAATCATCGAAGAGCCAAAATTTTTGGTATCAATAAGAGCTTCTTTCTTTTCCTCTAGTGTTTTAATAAAGTCGGCTACTTTTTGATTGCCATTCGCTTCCTTTTCTAAATGGGAGCTTAAGCGAGTAAGAGCATATAATAGCTTCACTTCTATTATATTCACAAAATCTTGTTGAGATAGGGTTGACGGTTCAGAATACATTTCTGGATTCACTTTTTCAAAAAATTTTGACATCACAGCGTCATCATTTAGGAACAGATGTAATGTTTTAATGGAATTATCTACTTTTAACAGCCAAGCTTCTATGGCTTTATTTGATAAGAGCTCTATTTCCTTTAAAGTATTAGAATCATGAATCCTAAAGTGATTAATTTGCATTCCTTCGGTTTTTAATTGCTGAGCGGCTTCTCGAATTTCTTTAAGTTTGTCCAGGGCTTCACGACTTTCGGGCAAACAATCTGTCAGCGCTTTCTCTAAAAGGTCCACAATTTTTAGCAAATTTAGCTTTTCCTCATGCTCATTCACGCTAGTGATATTTGCGTTCCATTTTTTTGAAACACACCCCGCTTCATTTTGATCTTTAGGAGTTAAGAAAGAAAGGAGGTACTGTACAAGTTCGTGAGATAAAGCATGATTAGCAAGAGAATGATCTGTTGAAGAATTGTCTGTAAAATTGCCCCCTGTAAGGGAACCTGTTGTGGGTATAGGACTGCCTGCAGGATTAAGTGGATGAAAAGCCATAAGTTTGCCTTTTGTAGTGGTTTTTTAAATCAATTCTTATAAAGATTTATACATTAATTTATTATTAAGACAAAGAATTATCTTACAGATCTAACAAATTTTTATTGTTATAGAGCTCTTTTCTTTTAATTTTTGAATTTCCTTAAGCAGTTCAAGCCTATCTCTATAACTTCACAAAGTCATTAAACGATTATTATAAAAAATAATTTAATTATTTATTTTAATATTTCTATTAAAATTTTAACTAAAGTTATAATTATATTAGATTCCATACTATATTAATAGAGATAAAAATGGTTAACCTTAATCCAGAAAATAGAGAAATTAGTTTTCAGATAGAAAAAAAAGCTCTTGAAAAGTCAAAAGGTAAAAAGACTGAACGTTTAATAATCAAAGAGGAAATACTTGAAGAATTTGACAGTAACTTTGACTTAGTAAAAAATCTATTTACTTCAAAGGAAAAGTATCAATTTGCAGTTAGCACAACAAAGCCTTTATTAAGTAGATCTTGGCAGGTTATAGAGACCAATCAAGGGAAGATTTGGGTAAATATCAATAGCGTAGCTAAACGTCTTCAAGTCAACCGTAATGAGGCAAAGGAGATCATCAAGCAATTACCTCACATGGGGTTAAGTAGATTTAATGGTGCATATGATGAAAGGCTTGGAAGTTTTTATGATACAAGCTTAAGACAAGTTTCTCAAAAAGTCTCAACGATTTTTTCAGCCATACAAAATTCCGAGGCAAACGAAAAAGGGGATATTTCAAATTTAGAACAAAAGCTTTTGTCAGGACAACCACCCCATGAAAAATTTCATGAGCTAATGCCTAGAATGCAGCAGGGATGGGAATCGTTGAAAACCCTCTATGGGGCTAGTGAACTAGATAAAATAGCAGAATATAATAAAGACTTTAAAAAACTCCAATCTTTGTTCAACACTTATTCCAATTTACAAGAAACTCTCCAAAAAAAAGTTAATTCCCCCTCAAAGCAACAAGGAGTTAGAGGGACAGTAGATGACGCATTTACCGCTTTTGAATATGAATTACTAAAAACTGAGCAAATAAAAAATTTAAAGATTGATTCTCACAAAGCTCAGGAAGTCATCGATAAAATTGATACTCATCGAACTAGCGTAGAAAATGCAACACGTAGCTTTTTCACCCAATTCAATAAAAACGACTTCGATAGCATTGCTCAAAGACTGCAAGAGGGAAAGGCGACCCCAGAAGAGATAAAGCTTATTGTTACTGCTAAAGAATTATGGAAAGATTTGCAAATGAATGAGGGATCTTTTCTACATTTGGAAAGTTTTGCCGTATACGATCCACAACTTATGGCTCTTCGACAACTATCGCGGCTCAATAGCGATGAGGTTGACGCAGCCCTTTTTAGTCATCTTGAAAAAAAACACCTAAATAATAAGGGAACAACGGATATCCCAACAGTTATTGTGGGAGCGGGTCCAACGGGCTTGATGGCTGCATTCAAGCTGTTTGAAGCGGGACGATCGGTTAAAGTCTATGAGGCTCGCGACAACGCCTATAGCCGCAGTCCCATTTTAACCTTAGATCCTAAGTTAACCGCTCAAATGCAATATTATCTTGGAAGCGAATATGACTCACTAATCAAGCAAGGAGTCTTAAAACTGCGAGCAGATGGAGTTACAGAAGTCATCATTAAAGACTTTGAAACTGCATTAAGTAATCATTTTAAAAAACTTATCGCTCATGTTAAAACCGATTCTTCAATTACCCCTCCAGAACTGCACTATAATTCTCTCGTCGAATCCGTAATCGAAGAGAATAACATACGACAGCTGGTTATTACAAATAATCCGACAAAAGAGGTGGTCCCCTATCAACATCTTATCTTGGCTGGCGGAGCTGGTCAAAAAGTGATTAAAGGCCTTCAATTAGGACCGACTGTTAAGCAGACACAAAAAAAAGGGTATGGAGTTGCTATTGTTAAGCAAAATGAGTCTGCAGAGAGCAGCAACCTACCTTTTCGCGGTAAAGTTTACCCTAAAGGAATGTCACTAGCATTGAAAAAAGCTGAAGAAGAGTTAAACCAAATAGGTGATAAGAAACGATTGGCTGCACCTTGGAAAGCTTTAAAAGCTGGTTTTAAGGGCAAACAAATTGAATATAGACATTTTGAAAATAAGCAACAGCGTTACATGGGATTCGAGCTCCCTAAAGAGGTGATCTCTTTTCAAAAAGAGTTGGTAAAAATCAAAAGAGAATATGGTGCTAAGATAACGCAAGAGAAAAATAAGAAGAAACAAGAGCAGCTGCAGGCAGCTTTAAAACAAGTGGAGAATTTTGAAGATCGTTTGCAAACTTTAATTTCATCTACTTTGATGAGAGAGTTGGGAATTCAGGCTGAGTCAAATCTTACTTACAAGGCATTCTTTCCAGTTGCGCAGCAGGTTGTCAGAGAAAACCTAAAAATTGAAGGCAATAGTAGAACGGGTTATGCAGTTGTTTCTGTGATTGGGGATGCTGGAGCGTCGCCTCACTTTTTTAGTGGTAGCGGCCAGAGCAGTGCAAGGAAATGGGAAGATGATTTAGCCACTTTTACATTGAATTGGAATAAAAACCCCGGTGACTTTAACCGTCACAAATTAAACTTAAGAAAAGCGAATCAAAAAACAATTAATTTTACCTTAGAAAGAGGTAAAAATTATATTGGACAGTTAACTAATCAAGAAATTCTGAAAAAAGAAAAGAAAGCACTCATAAAGGCTCTTCAAACTTTTGATGGTGTTTCCAACATAGCGAGCAGATCAAATTCTTTCCTAGAGTCTTTGAAGAGCGCATTTTCAGACAACACTTTAGAAGCTCGCTCTTTTCGATTAACGTTTGACTATCAGAGTCGTTCTAAAAAGCATCATGTCTCCTTAGAAAGAAGGCAAGATCTTTACGTTATTACAATCAAAGGTCAGGAAAAAGAATATTACTCCT
>CAZZJE010000288.1:0-3729 GCA_964654295.1 uncultured bacterium
TTCAGGCGGTGTTTCAAAAGTGACAGTAACAAACTTTTCTGCCCTGTTTTTTTGCTGGCCGTAGAGGTAGTAAGAGTCTTTTGGGTTTCTACAGTGCTCAGGAGAGCAGCGTACATAGATTTCAACTGTTTGTTCAAAGAGAGCATCCTCTTCTGTTAAGAAGAGCTGTTCGCTATGGTCCAAAATAAAGGAAGTTAGCTTGTAGAGGCTTTCGGATGGAAGAGTGGGATCCTCATAGCACATCTTAAGATATTTCCTGGAGGCATCAGTAATCTCAGGAGATAGCATCAAATGGCATAAGATCTCTTCCATCGGCTGGTTGTGGAGTGATGGAAACTTGGCAAATTCCTCGAGAATTTGAGGGTAGACTGAAGGGGGGAAGAGATGTAGAAAAGGGGTGATGGTGTCATTGAGCTGCCAGCAGGTACTATCATCTGTATCACTGGAGTAAACGGAGGTAAAGCATTTCGATGGATGTTGAACGAACGCTGAGACCATGGCTTCTATGAAGAGAAAAGAGATGTTTTTTTCTGGGATTAAGTGAAGCAGTCCGATTAATTGGTTGATATAGCCTTGCGAAGGTAGAGAAATGAGAGGTAAAAGTTTTTTGAATGTTTCAGCTTGCATGTCAGCAGGCACAGAAGACAAAATTAATTTTGTAATGGTAACTTCTGTTTTTTCTAAATTTAAATTCATTAAATGGTTGTTGTAATCTTTGTTATCAAATAGCCGTTGGGGCTCATCTAGAGATGCGCATGCAAGCGCAGGAATTTCAAATCCATTGCAATTCTGTTTTAAGACAAAATTCATTGTATCAATTAAAGCATTCCAGCGTTTTTTACTTGGAAATGTTTGCAAAATAGAGAAGAGGAGTGGCAGGTTGCAATCTAACCCTAGGCATTGCGCAAAGGTAACTAAGTTTTCTTTATGTGTTTTATTTAGACGTTCATTTGGCATCAAACGGCAGATAGATAAGGCGACCAAGGCAAAAGCTGTAGCAGATAATTGATTTGGATTGATGGAAGAGTCTTCCTCATCGATTTGGTCGACAAGAAAGGAGAGAGACAAATCGAATAGGCTCTGGAGTAGAGATTGTGCTTTTTTCCATTCGCTAGAAGGAAATGAGACTAGGGTTTTAAAGGCAAATTCGAGCCATTGTTTTTCCCTACAAAGATTGGAAAAATAGGGCCCTAGGCGTTTTATGATTAATAAAATTTGGTCATCACTAAATCTTGACAAGCAGTTGAAAAAGCGAAGGGTATCAGACGGATTCATCGTCTGAATGGAATCTAGATAGGGCTCTTTTTGAAGTTTGGACAAGATTTTAGAAGAGCATTCCTTACGATAAAATTTTAAAATAGAATGGATGACTTGAGAAATCATGACTTCATCGACATTGTTCAGATTAAAAGTACAAATAGACTTCATGACTTCAAACGGATCTTCGCCTAGCTTAAGTTTAAGTGTAAACTGTTTAAGCCAGACGTCTGTTGTTTGTGAATCTGGAATAAAATCTTTTAAAAGGGATTTTAAATGGCTTACTACTTTTTTAGCTGAATCCTTGTTGTTTTTACTGGCAAGTTGAAGCAACAAGAGGCGTCTATCGAGACTATCTTGCTCTAGACAGAAAGAGGAGATCTCCTTCAAAAACTCCGCCTTTGTCTCTCCCATCAATAAAAAGAGATGACGAACTAACTCTGTTCTAGTGCTGCTCAATTCAGATGTTTCTTCGGCTGTTAAAAATTTTTGACAAGTTTTAGAGAATTTTATGATTTGATTTTGATCTTCCAGCCGTCCTGATAAGCTGATGAATATGCTAAATTCTTGAGCTGTTAAAAGAGGTTGCAAAGAGAGGTTAAGAGTGACTAAAAATTGCATGTGAGAGGCTGTTAATTCAGAAAAGCATCTTACCATGTATTCAAATGAGTAGGCGTCGCTGCACAGCTCATTTGCACGTTGGAAAACTTTAGATAAATCTAGATTTTTTATTTTCCATAACAGATTCCAAGGTAATGTTTCGAGATCTTCTGATTTTAACTTTATTAAAAATTTATGGACCAAAGGTGCAATTTCAGGCTGACGTAGCTGCCTCAGGACTCTCCAGTTTTTTTTTGAAAACAACACACCAGAATCTGCTGTGCTAAGACTGTCAATTAAGCCTTTGACAGCAGAATAAAGAGAGCTCTTCGCTTCTTTGGTAATTGCTAATGCAATGGGAAGTAGATAAAAAAGAGCTTCACTATGTTCTGAAACTAATGAAAGCCACTCGCTCTTTGCTTCTTCAGAAGATGTACTTACAATCGGAGTTAAGAGAGTCAATAAGTCTTTTAGAGACTCCTCAAAAAATTCAGCCTTTATAAGCTTTGGTATTGCCTCTTGTAAAATGGAGGATGATGGAGTTTGTCCTACAAAGAGAGAGAGAAGCTGAAAAAATTCGGAACTTAAACATAGAGATTGCTCTTCAGGCTCTAGAAAGAGAAGGAGTGACTGGTCGACTAAAAAGACATCTTTGATGTATGGATAGTGTTGCTGTACGAGCAAGGCAAAATCAAGTAAGAAAGAACACTCTTTTAGATCTTTACGTTTGATCCAGTCACCAAGTGTCTTTAGCAAAGCGATGCGACAGCTCAGGAGTCCAGCGTGTTCAATTAACTGTACTATTTTTTTGGTGTAAATAGGACGCTCTTCTGCTGGTAACCTGGCAAGTGAATAGATAGAATAAAGAATTTCACGTACCTGCATCCTATTAGAAACCGGAAATAGCGTTTTAAGGAGTGGTAGCAGTTCATTTAAGAGGTCGATAGGAGCATTTTCAATCTTATGGGGATCCGTTTTGTCAATGGACCTGGCATCGGTTAATTCACTTAAAATAGCGACGATTGAACGATCTTCAAAAGACGCAATTTTTCCCAAAAGCGAACTGCAAGCATGTGTAAGCCTTTGAATAGATTCTTCATTAAAAAGTTGTCGAAACTTGCACAATTTCAACACATCTTGAAAGTTCCAGTCACATTTTAGTTGGCTTAAAACGAATGGTAAAAGAATTTTTTGATTTTCAGATGAGAAGCTTTCAAAATGTACAAGCATTGATTGCACAGCTTCAAAAGTTTTTTTGATGTCGACTTCCCACTCATATTTCCAAAGGGCTAAGAGCAAAATAGTTTTCTTAACCTGAGGTGTAAAAATTTGGGGATCAAATTTTTGGAAAGATTCACTGAAACTTGCTAAGAGATTGGCTTTTGCATCAACTTCGGCAAGGGGTAACTTAGCGAAAGATTGGATCATCTCTAGAGAAACTAATTCAAAGATAGAAGATAGTCGATTAATGATTAAATCGGGATCAAACGGCGGTGGGCATTCACGGGTCAAACGGATCTTTAAATAGATGAAAGCAATTCTTCGACACTGCAGTTCTGTTATAGGCTCTCTTTGTAAAAAATCTGTATTGTAAGATGTGATATAGGGAGCAATTAAGAGGTAAGAAGATTCAAAGCTATTAATACAGCTTTCAAAATCAGGGCCTGTGAAAAATAGGGGAGAGACCAAATTTTCCTTTTCAGATGGAAAAACTTGGAAAGTATAATTTTCTGACTGTATGTAGAAAGAGGGGAAAAAGGACATAGACTTTAAATTAAATATTTGAAAGCCCGTAATACATTTAATTTGAAATTAAGGCTTAGTGAATTATTAAAAAATCATTTTTAGTTAATTTACATTTATTTTTAGTTA
>CAZZJE010000289.1:0-3719 GCA_964654295.1 uncultured bacterium
AGCTGGTTTTCGCTATTGGAATTTTGAGGATAATTTAACCTTTTTTGTTGACAGTCCTCTTGTCGTCAGACCAACTATTTATAACTATAAAGACAAGTTTGAGACTGAAAATAACTTCTATGGCGGGCAAATTGGAGCCTCTTTTAAACAGAACTTTTCATCATTTTTCTTTGACGTGAAAGGAAAGATCGCCTTAGGTGCCATGTGCCAAAAGTCGACTATTAAAGGCCATTTTCATACGAATGAGTTTACTGGTTCCGAACAAACATTTCTCGGTGGTTTTTTTGCACTACCTACAAATATTGGCCATCATGACAGAACGCGTTTCTCTGTTATTCCAGAGTTGAACGTCAATCTTGGCTATTATATTACCGACTGCTTTTGCATTCGCATCGGCTATTCGGTCCTTTACGTCACTGAAGTACTACGAGCAAGCAAGCAGATGAATAACCATATTAATCCTACTCAATCTGCTAATATTGAATTCACACCGACACCAAGATTGGCGGGTGAAGCAAGTCCAACAGGCAAACTGCGCTCTAACAACTTATGGGTGCAAGGATTTAATGTTGGCTTAGATTTTACATTTTGAGTCTAACATTATTAAAAAAAATTTAAATCACACGACCAACCTTATTAACCATATTACCAATTTGGTTGGTCGATTATTAAACAGACATCATCGACACAATTAAAAAGCTGATAAATTCATCCAATCGACGGTGCGGAAACCCATAGCATTAAGCTCTCAATTTTTTGAAAAAAAGCTTAAAATTGTTAAATAAGAAAAGTATACTTTACTTAAAACAGAAAAATAGGCACTATTTAGATATGAAGATACCTAAAGATGAGCTTATTTCCATTCTTACTCCATTCAACCCATGGTGGAAAAAAGAATCTATTTTTGATCTCCCCTTATGGAAACGATCGGTTTTTCATGAATTATTAGGTTGGATCGTAAAACCACCAGCTCATCGCGCAGTTATGCTTTCTGGTCCACGTCAAGTGGGAAAAACTACTTTATTACTGCAAGCAATAGATCAGCTTCTTAAAAATGGAGTTCCTGCTGCCAACATTCTATACGCAACCTTTGATCACCCTATTTTCAAACTTGCAGGGCTTGATGCTGTTTTAGAAGCATGGCGAGAACTTGAACCTAAAGCGGATGGCCCTGAATATCTTTTCTTAGATGAAGCCCAATTTATAAAAGATTTCGGAACTTGGACCAAACATCAAATAGATTTTTTTAAGCATAGACGAATTGTGTTTACCGGATCAGCGATGCCTCTTGTTAATTCTGGAGAAGAATCAGGTGTTGGCAGATGGTTTACATTGCAAATTTCTACTCTCTCTTTTTACGAATACCTACAAATTAAAAAAATTTCACTTCCTAACATTCCAAAAATTTCTCAAATTACAGACCTATTCAAAGCCTCTAACTCAGAAATTTATCATATTTCAAATGCAACACAAGCTCTAATTGGACACTTTCACGAATACCTTGTTAGAGGTGGTTTCCCTCAAACAGCCCTTGTTGAAAGTATTCCGCAAGCTCAACGGCTCCTAAGAGAAGACATTATTGATAAAGTATTAAAAAGAGACATGACAGCTATTTTTGGTATCCGAAGAGTTTTAGAGTTAGAACAGACGTTTATCTATCTTTGTATGCATGACGGTGGAATTCAGGATCTCCAAACCCTTAGCAGTAATTTAGGAATTACCAAACCAACTGTTCAAAATTTTATCAACCTTTTAGAACTGTCTCATCTTTTATACAAACTCCCTCCCTATGGCTACGGAAAGGAGATTTTAAGAGCTAGGTATAAACTGTATCTAGCCGATCCCGCTATCGCTCCAGCAATCCTTATGAAAGGCAAAACTATTTTGGAAGATCCAAAAGCTTTGGGCATGTCTGCTGAAACCGCTGTTTTCTCTCATCTAAAAGCTCATAACATCATGAATCATACACGTTTTTCATACTGGAAGGACTCTAAAAACAAAGAACTCGATCTTGTTATCGAAAGCGCACAGAGTCTGATCCCATTAGAAGTTAAATATGAATCACAGCATGTAAATGCTAAAGATGTGCAAGGATTAATTAATTTTTGCAGAGAAAAAGAGACTCTTCCATTTGGCTATGTTTTAACAAAAACAGCTCAAGATATCGGACTACTTGAAACAAATAATAAGCTGCCGTTAACACAAATTATGCGCATTCCTGCCGCCATTTTCTGCTATTGGCTTGGCGAATCAGAGATTGCCAGAAAAAGCATTCTTGTCTAAGTAGAGCCGAATAAACGAGACTTGCTCTTGAGCAAATGAATTTCAAAAACCGTCCAAGAATATCTTAAACAAGCTCTTTTTACAATGATCGGATATAAGATAACATTTTTCACTTTAAAATAAATGAATGTTCATTCACAATTAAAACTGAAATTTAGAGAGGCGTGTCATGGCTCAGAAGAAATTAATGGATGACCAATCCGTTTTGGAAAAAGCTCTCTTAGTAATCAGTGAATATGGACCGGAAACGTTTACTTTAGCGGATGTAGGAAGAGCTGTTGGCTTAGCTCCGGCTACCTTGATGCAACGATTCGGCTCTAAGCAGCAATTGATTCTCCTTGCAGCCAAACAGGCGAATGTTACGTTAAAAAAAGATCTAGAAAAGCTAAAAAATAAAAAGCTTCCATGGAGTCAAGAGCTTCTTCAGCTACTGATTTCCATGCCTGAAGGCTTTGGATCACGCCAAGATATCGCCAACAGCCTCGGGCTTTTAATTGCACGGCAGCTATTTGAATCATTACGCCAACGCATTTTGGAGCTTCTTCACATTGGGCAGTCGCATGGAGAGATAGATGAGTCATTTGATATAGAAACCATAGGTTGGGAGTTAGATGCATTGCGCCATGGATTTGTTATCCAGTGGACTCTCAGTGGCAAAGGCACTCTTAAAAAATGGCTGGAAAAAAGTTTTAAAACCTATTTTGAGAGAATAAGAATATGAGATATCAATTTTATCGTGAGCACAAGTATCTCTGCGCTGTCTTGAATAATCTTGAGCGATTGATCGCCAAAACTGATTTTCGTCAAGCCGATGAAATCAATGCCGTTGAGCAAGCCTTTCAATCCGTCACTGAGCTACTAAAAGCTCATGCTCAATATGAAAATGAGCGGCTGCACATTCTACTTAAAAATAGAGACTCCAAGCTCCATGAACATGCTGAGGAAGATCATGCACATCAAGAGGAGCAATTAGAACGTATTCAAGAGATGATTCATTCCATTTACAATTGCCCAACAGACGATGATAAGATCTCACGTGGCTATCAGCTCTATTTGGCTTACCGAAAATTTGTAGCGGATAACCTCTTACATTTGCATGAAGAGGAGACGTTGATTCTACCTGAATTACAGCGTCTTTATAGTGACGAAGAGTTAAGGCAAGTGGAGGCGCCTACTTACCATGAGTTAGCTCCTGAGGAGATTGTGCAAATGATGCAAGAGCTCTTTCCTCACCTAAACGCTTCTGATCGTTTAGCAATCTTGTTGGACATTCAAACGATTCAACCAGAGAAATTCATAGCTGCTTGGAACGGGATTGCCCCATCATTTGATCAAGAAGAACTGAAACATCTATCCCAGCAATTGAAAATTGCTCCTATAGTTTAGACGTTTTCTCAGTTAAGCAGAAAATTCTTTAAAATGAAAAGAGCTAGGTT
>CAZZJE010000290.1:0-3693 GCA_964654295.1 uncultured bacterium
CGCGACCGCCTTCTTTCGTCACTTTTAGATTCTCAAGTTCGAAGTGTCTACCAATTTCACCATCTGGGCATTTGCTTCTGCCATTAGTATAGCGAGATTCGAGCTTCTTGTCAAATGCAATCCCCAGGAAGTTAGCCTGCAGTCAGTTGCTCCCAATAAGCTCGTCTGCTTTTAGAGAGATAGGGAAGCAATCGATTCCAATAGATCGGCCAAACATGATGCCGCTCTGTATCAATAAAAGCCGCTTTACCGTCTTTGGAGAAGGGCACATTGAATGGATAGATTGAATCATGCAGCCCTTCAGTTTGCAATAATGTAAAAAATGCCTGAAGAAACTCATCGCTGATCTTCTCTTTGCTCGCCCAAATCGCTCGATTATGCTCTTCAGAGACAATGTTTGCATCTTCTGCAATCAGCAAGAAATGCTTTTTATAAGGACCTGCGGTTTCAGAAGATTCAGGAATAGGATAGAGCCATTTTTTTGGTACTTTAAAGAGATGCTCATAGCCATTTTGCTTAATTGCACGTTTCACCGAAAGGGCGCCATCTATCCGATATTTTAGCGAGGGCCAATCGTTGATATTTTGATCATCCAAGTAGAGCTTAAAGATGAATCCTTTGATCTTTTTGTGCTTGGAAACAACGAGGTGGCTATATTTTCCAGGTATAGAATTGCTAAAACCCGCTTTTTTAAATGTCTTTCCATTTAGAGTCACACGCGATTTCTTAAAAATGGCGTCGAGTTGATGGCGCAACGGATGCGATTTAGGGAGGAAATAGGGGGTTAATGTGTTCCAAACACCGCGCCCAATTTCTTCGGGACGCTCATAGCTGAACAACAAAATAGGAAAAAGAAGAAAAAATAATAGAAATGAATGCAGCGTGCGAGCTATCGAAGTGCGAGCCATAGCCACCGAAGCCCTATGTAGCAGAAAAGAACAAGACCAGCCGTTAAAAGAGCTGACCAGAGGCTCCACATGACCTCTCCACCGCTTTCTGAAATTAAAAATATGGCAGATAAAAGAAAGGAGGCTAAAGTGATCAGCCATCCAGTTCGATCGACCCACTCTCTTTGCATATAACCTCTATTGATCATTTCAATAGAGGTTAGCCTAACAAGCGGATCGATCAGTGTCAAGGTTGTTTAAAAAATAAAGTTACCTTATCCAGCGCACGTAGTTTTCTTGCTTAACTTTAATGCTCTTCGGTTTTAAAGAATTGTGGGTGATCTGTTTTTCCGTTTTCTTATCCACAACAGTGGAGAGCATGGCAACAAATTGAGAATAGGTTTCATCTAAACTGATCTTCTCTTCATGCGCCTGAGCAATAAACTCTGCCATAGGACCAGTTTCCGGATGGTATCCCAGTAGTGTCAATAGAATATAGTTTAAATCGCTTCGATCCCGCTCAAATTTACCAGTATTAGAGGTGTGTTGTGCTAATCCAAAATCGGAAATATAAGCGCCAACAACCTGATTAGTCTCAGGGTTTTTGTGTAAGAGAACGTTCCCCCAATGTAAGTCATTATGAGCGATTGAAAGCTTTTGAACCTCACTCAATCCCAATAAAAGATCATGACAAACTAAAAGAGTATCTTCTTTGGATAACAATCCGACATTTTTCCATAAGGCATTACCGTTGTAATATTTAATTACAAAAATCGGCAATAAATTACTCTCTTCATCTTCATGGTAAGAGATAAAGTGCATTTGAATGACACCAGGTAAGCCTTGGACAGCTTCAAGCATCTTGGCCTCTTGCACCAATGTGTTTTCCCATAAAAAGCCAAAACTGTAAGAGTCTCTAAATGGATTTGAAGAGCTATCGGTACGAGAACTAGAACTCCAACTTGATGTCGTTGTCTCATCAAATTCGTCGTAAGAGTCACTAAAGTCTGATTCATCGGAAAAGGTTGACGAAAGATCAGACGATTCTAGACTGTCGGCTAGGGAGCTGTAAAAGAAGGATTCAAAACCTTGACCTTTAGGGATTTTAAGAAAATCGAGATTCAAAAGCTCCCGCGGCATCGCCACAGCAATCTCTTCTTCTAAAACATAGCTAACCGCTTTAAAAACTTTCTTAAATACTCCCTCACCAAGTTCCTGCGTATGCCCACTCAAAAAAATACAAACTTCAGGGACGTTAGGATGCACAGTAATGACCGTTTTATCTGTCACTTGAAATCGATAGAATGAGCTGTCGCTACCTTCCCAATCTTCTGTCCACTCCGTCCAATTTTCCTGAATAAACTTACACACCTCTTCTAACTCTTCTCTCTGCTCCTTGCTTGCCCGAACAAGCTTTGAAAGACGCTCAACCTTAGCAGAATAGTCAGCTTCTCGATCTGACTCTTTGTAATCTTTGCTCACAACAGTTTTCACAACAGGAAAGCTGCTTGCTTGATCGCTATAAATCCAAGAGGAAGAAAAAATTAGCGCTGTAACAACAAAAGACAAAATAGATTTAAATTTAAAATTCTTCATATAAAACCATTTATTAAAAACCAAATTAAACATTAAACATTTAATATTTTAATAACTGATAAAGATTTGAAAATAATTGGATTTAGATTTGTCAAAAAATCACTAACTAAATTTATTTTTTATATAATCAATCTCCTGCTAGGATAAATTTAAGATAAAACTTGGGGATAGATTCATGTCTCAGAGATACCTGTGCGCAATGGCTTTAATCTTGTTAGGCCTCTTTATAACGTTAGCGTTTTGGCATGCTGAACCCTTGATTTCTGATGAAGATGATGAAATCCAATACAGTAAGAATGTAAAGGTAATAGAGTCAGATTCAGGTGGAGCGCGTTATGCTCTTCGGGTAGACAATCAATCTTACCATTTTAATCTCTTAGATCCAGAAATGGCTCCCATAACCATCCGTGCATTGGTTATGGATGGTTATCACTTAGTTTTAAACACCAACAAACTAGTTCCTGAATACGTTGCAAACGACCTCACTTGCAATAACTGTCATTTTAATGGTGGAAATTCATTAGGTGGTAGAAATAATGGAATCTCTTTAGTAGGAGTTACAACCCATTATCCCTCTTATTCCCCACGTGACAACAAAACAATTACTTTAGCTGGCCGAATCAACAACTGCTTTCGTAGAAGTTTAAATGGTAAAGCTCCTCCTGATGATAGCCACGAGATGAAAGCCATTTTAGCATATCTACATTGGATCTCGAGTCCCGTTGAAAAGTTTCCAAGACCGCTTCCTTGGTTAGGCCTTAAGCCCATTAAAAGCAATCATACCCCTGATCCCGAGAAAGGCAAGCTGGTTTATGAAAGACATTGTTCCGCATGCCATCAACCCGATGGAAATGGGGCCAAAGGAATTCCGCCGCTATGGGGAGAAAACTCTTATAATGATGGTGCTGGCATGAATACAATGCCTAGGCTCTCTAGCTTTGTCCTTCAAAACATGCCACGCGATGCCCCCATTCTTACTCCTGAAGAGGCTTTAGACGTCTCAGCGTTTTTAATCAAACAACCAAGACCCCATTTTAAAGGGTAAAGGAGAATTTTATGGCTGATAATGACTTCAAAGAAGAATTCATGAAAAGAGCGATAGCTTTAAGCCGAAAAGCTTCTATTGAGGAAAAAACTGGAGGCGTTTTCGGTGCTGTCATCGTAAAAGATGGAAAAATCATTGGGGAAGGATATAACCAAGTTCTTAACA
>CAZZJE010000291.1:0-3690 GCA_964654295.1 uncultured bacterium
GATATTTTTGGATGAAAAAGAAATTAAAAAAATAATGGAGTTTACCGCCTCCACTAGTCGTGGCGCGAGCAAAAGCGCCACAAAGCTGCCGCACTCCAAATATTTTTTGCTTAATGTGTATAGGGAGTAAACTGGTGAATTAGCTACCTTTCGACTGCTTCTTTTCCTGTTTTTTTGCTTTACGCTCTTTAGGAGTCATTGTCGGCTTTTTCTTTTCATCTTTGCGGTGCTTAACAACTTCTTTAGTCATAGCCACTCTTTTGTTAAATTAGTTAATGCTAGGTTTTTAAGGTAAGACGATAACATACAATAGAAGCCATCGCAATAGCAAAGCATGCAGCAATAATTATTTTGTTGTGGGAGGAAATTTTTCCCAAGGAAAGATCACTCTCCAATCATTTTTCATGCTGACAACAATCCAACGCTGCTTTTGAGCTTCGGCCATTAATTCATTAGAAAAAGTTCCAATTTTAGAGTCTGGGCCATAGGCATATTCTCTTACCGCATCATCATGATGAACAAGCAGCTGCAAATTTTTTCTAGGATTGCCTTGCGTCCACTCGAGCATCTGCTGGTCGCCGATGGAATTGCCGAAGGCAGCCAAAGGCCGCTTTCCGATCATTAAATTAATTCCTTCAGGTTTTCCATCTTTGTCATTGACAAACATAAGATCGGGCAGTTTGATAAGAACGGGACGCCCTTCTCGATACTCATATTTAACTTTTCCAGCTGTTCCAATGACGTGGCTAGGAGGAATGCCATAGACCTTTTGGGCAAAGGCGCGGATAAATTCTTGGCCTCCTCCTGAGGCAATGTAGACATCGAATTCATTATCGCGCAGATAGTGCATTAGCTCGAGCATTGGCTGATAGACTAGCTCAGTAAAAGGCACTTTGAAACGCGGGTGAACAGCTTTGTCTAGCCATGAGCTGACAAGCTGATGAAAGATTTCGACAGACATGCCGCTGTGTGTGACAACGACAAGCTTTTCGATATCTTGCAGGGTAAAGATTTCAAGAAGATCTCTATTGCCTTCAATAATCGATTTGTAGGGCTCTTTATCTTTCCATTCCGGATGCTTGTTCGCTTGTGATTTGATGCTATCGACAGTAAAAAAGAACTGCGTATAGGCCGGCTGCTCAACCCATAGAGTTCCATCCTCATCAAACGTTGCGATTCTTTCATGTGGAGGAACATAATTTTTGCTCTCCTCCTTGGTCACCTCTTCTACAAACTGAATAATTGTACGCTTTGCTTGGCCATCATTCCACGAGGGTAGAGGATCGATAGCGACTAGATAAGAAGAAAAAGTAAGGAGAGTAAAAAGAGAAAGGAATAGAGCGGCTTTTCTTTTAACGTACATAAGACTACCTATGGGTAACATCAATAAAAAAGGCGGCCTAAAAAGGCCGCCTTTACTTTCTATTTCTTACTTTGATTCGATGGCTCGAGAAGCAAGAAAAGTCGCTTTAACTCTGGCGGATTGTTCACAGCATTGACCAATTCGCTCGCAGAGGCAGCGGTGGGCAATGTTGGGCGGTTAGGATATTTCACAAGTTCACCAAAAAATTGATCCATTACAGGAGCCGTTAAAACAGAGGCCCACGCATGGTCAGAACCAGAGAATCTTCCTGGAGAAGTTTTCAAGTCTCCACGAGTCGGTGCAGCGCCATTGAACACACAATCATACGCCTCGCCTGGATCCCACCATAGGTTGTAGAGCGCAGGAAAAGCAAGATTAAGCTCTGGTCCAAGCCAGGTATCTTTAGCTGTATACAAGGCTTTGAAGTTATCCACACGAACTCCACCAAAAGAGAGGTCGTTGATGTAGATATAGGTTCTTCTTTTAGATGGCCCCTGACCAAGTACATAATCAACGTTTTCAATCCCATCGAAAACAATATCATTGCCTGCATTATCTTTCCAAATGCGTGTAGGAGGTGTACCTCCAGCTATTTTAACAAACGTTGGCCACCAGTCCATATGGGACATCATGTGATTAGCAACAGTGCCAGGTTTAATATGCCCAGGCCACCAGGCGATTGCTGGGCATCGGAAGCCACCTTCAAAGCTTGTTCCTTTCATTCCACGGAAAGGTGTATAGCCTGCATCTGGCCACGCATCGATCCAGGCGCCATTGTCTGTTGTCCAGACGACAAGCGTATTCTCTCCAATTCCTGCATCGCGGATGGCTTGAATAACTTGTCCGGAGTTATCGTCTAGCTCCATCAGAGAGTCTAAGTAATTTCCTCCTCCCATCGATTTGCCTTTAAAACGAGGCGATGGGTTGTTAGGATTGTGTACCTTCATAAAGCAGACATAAAGAAAAAAGGGCTGTTCGTCATTAGCATGCTGCTTGATGTAGTTGACAACATCTTCGCGGATGAGATCGTCGACAGTGGCAAGATCGTTGTAATCAAATTTCTTTTTCATTACGACAGGAGCCTGGCCAGCTTTGCCTTCCCATTGGCTCAAGTCAACTTGATTCCAGAGTGCCATAAATTCCTTATTATGCACTGGAAAATCGGGTTGTAACGGCAGGTAGTCATAGGCGTAGACACCAGCGTAATAGGGAAGCATATACTTCATCTGATCGAAGCCATGCTCTGTAGGAAAGTTTTCAGGGCGATCTCCCAGATGCCACTTTCCCCATTGGGCTGTTTGGTAGCCGAGCTTTTTAAGCGCTTCGGCGATGGTTGGATCCTCTTTATGCAGACCGTTGAGGTCTCCTGGAGCTAATACAGTCGAAAGAGCTGTACGAAGCGGGATACGGCCGGTAATAAAAGCGGCACGACCAGCTGTACAGCTTGCTTGTCCGTAGTAATTAGTAAAACGCACTCCTTCGGCAGCTAAGCGGTCTAGATGAGGTGTTAAGCAGCCGCGGTTTTCACCGCCTCCATAGCAGCCTAGGTCTCCCCAACCCACATCGTCGGTCATAATAAAGACAAAGTTGGGCTTTTTATTTTTCTGTTCTGCCAATCTTGGTTCAGCTGGCTTCTGGTTAGGATTGACAACTCTTGGCTGGTTATCTTCAGCTAAAACTAGCTGTGTTGTCAGTAGGCTTGTGAGCAAAAAAAAGAGGGATTTTACCCCTATTTTTTTGCCACCTAAGATTTTCTTAAAAAAATTCATAAATAATCCTTCTCGTTTTAGCGATATCTACGCCAACCGATCATTAAACCTCTTGCTATCAAAAAGTTTATACCATTGGTATAAAGCTAAATTTTTAACATTAATTCAATCAAGCTTCTAACATAAGAAAATTTATCACAAAATAAATATTTTAATACTCTAAGGAATCTGATATGAAAAGAGGCCTATTTCTCACCATTCATGTTTAGGCAACTATGAGACAGATAAGAGCTCTTCTTCTATTTATTCTCTTTGCTAGTGGAACTCAACTTTATAGCAACTGCTGTTGTGATAAGCTTCCGGCTCGATTTGGTCTAAAGACTCCATCATCTCCCGAAGGCATGGTTTGGATTCCGGGAGGCGAGTTCAGTATGGGGTCGGAGAGTAAGGAGGCGAAACCTGACGAGCAGCCGATGCATCGTGTGAAAGTCGATGGCTTTTGGATGGATGCGACTCCAGTCACAAATCAGCAGTTTAAAGAGTTCGTTGAAGCAACAGGTTATGTCACAACGGCGGAGAAAACCCCAACACTTGAAGAAATTATGGCTCAAGTGCCAC
>CAZZJE010000292.1:0-3655 GCA_964654295.1 uncultured bacterium
GTCGCCGCACTCCAGAAGCAGTCTCAAGCGCTATTTTGTAGACACTTTCCCTTAGCTTAACGCACGTTAGCAGGAATTGCGCATTTTTTATTTATTTTCGCTACCGGTTGTTTTTCGTCGTTTCTCTTTCTTTTTTGCTGGATGATGGGTGCTTGTGTTAAGTATTCCATTGCAGAGAGCAGTGCGTAGGCACCTTCATCTGTAAGCTTCCAAAAATAAGAGCCATCGTCGTTATCCTGATATTCAAGATAACGGACTGTTGAGTAGTCTGTTCCTAAAGCGCTTTTTAGATATTGGTCGACACCTTTAAAGAGCTCGGACTCATTGATGTCAATGGGGATCATGAGCTTGGTTTTGAGCTGATTGAAAGTGAAGCGAGCGAAGAAGGCTGTAAGGAATTTTTTATCAGAAACCTTTAATAGTTCATTTAAGATGCATTGGCTATAGGGATCGAAGGTAATGCGATGATTTAAACTTACTAAGTGGCCGAACTCATTTTTTAGGTAGAGCACTTGGTGAACGAGCTGTTCAAAAGTTTTTATGCCAGTAAGCTCTTGCACAAGCTTTGTAGACATAAAAGTCTCTCTCATTGCTAGCTGGATCTTGTCTTTGACAAAGTCTTCAACTAACTGCTTAGGAGCTGTCATCTCGATCGCTTTATAGGAACAGCGATATTTGGGATCTAAGGCATCGTAGCACTCTAGCAGACCCTCCTTTTTTCCAATGCTGCACTCAAGCAGAGAGGCAGACATCTTCAACAGCATCTCTTCTCTTGTTGTAAGCTTGTGAGCATTGCTCTCATCATCATGATCCTCTTGATCCAAGACTGCTTGCAGAACCTTGTAAAGATGCATTTTACTTGTGGAAACAATCTCTTCATCTTCTTTCATTAACTTTTGAAAAAAAGCAGACGAGAGCATATTTTCAGAAAGCTGCTGGATAGAGAGCAGCAGATCTTGTTCTACATCTGTTTCAATTTTCTCCCGAACCTCTGCCGATACGCTTGCTAAATGCTTTTCTAAATTTGCAAAGAGCATCTCTATTGTTTTTGCGTTCACATTGGTCGGTAGATCGCTTTTCTTGTAGCTTGGAGGCTTGCTTCCCTTTTGTAACTTGGCAAGGTTCCATCGGAAAAAATGCTCTCGATATTTTTCAGGCGGTGTTTCAAAAGTGACAGTAACAAACTTTTCTGCCCTGTTTTTTTGCCGGCCGTAGAGGTAGTAAGGGTTTTTTGGGTTTCTACAGTGCTCAGGAGAGCAGCGTACATAAATTTCAACTGTTTGATCAAAGAGGGCATCCTCTTCTGTTAAGAAGAGCGATTCGCTATGGTCCAAAATAAAAGAAGTTAGCTTGTAGAGGCTTTCGGATGGCAGAGTGGGATCCTCATAGCACATCTTAAGATATTTCCTGGAGGTATCAGCAATCTCAGGAGATAGCATCAAATGGCATAAGATCTCTTCCATCGGCTGCTTGTGGAGTGATGGAAACTTGGCAAATTCTTCGAGAATTTGAGGATAGGTTAAAGGCGGGAAGAGATGCATAAATGGAGCGATCATATCATTGATTGGCCAACGAACTTGACCTGGATTATTGACCGCATAGCCAGACGTAAAGCAGCTGGAGCTATGTTGAGTAAGTATGTCAATCATTGCTTCTACGAAAAGGTAAGAGCATTTTTTTTCTGGAACTAGGCGGAGCAGTCCAATCAGCTGATCGATATAACCTAAGGGGCGTAGCTGAATTAAATCGATGAGCTTTTCAAAGGCTGTTGGCTGGTCCTGAGTGGGGACTGAAGCGATGATCAGTTTTGCAAGGAGGATAGATATTTTGTCTAAGCCTAAAAGTTTGAGAGTCGCTTTATAATCTTTAGTCTTAACTAGCTCTTGAGCCTCATTTTGTGTTAAGAATGCCAGGATTGGAAGTCCAAATTCGATACGATTATTCAAATTCATTAGCTGCACAGCCATTATGATAGTCGACATGCGCTTATCAACAGGAATCGTTTGGATAATGGAAAAGAGAAGAGGCAAATTGCAATCCAATTTAAGATCTTGTGCGAGTACAATGGTCGTTTTTCCAATCAGCTTGGTTTGATGTGCAACAGGCAGTAAATTATAGATGTGCCAACCAATCAAGGTAGATGGTATAACGTTTTTTTTGCTTTGATCCGGAGTTAGTTCACGAGAGCATTTGTATAATTCTTTAAATTGAGGCTGGGCAGTTTCCCATGCCTCTTTAGTAAACGAGCTAAAAGTTTTTAAAGCGAAATTTAACCATTTCTCTTCGATAGGAAGCTGATTAAGGTAGGGACTTAGACGCTGTAATCCATGAATAATCTCTTCATCACTAAAATAAGCTAGGCAGATAAAGAATGTGATGGCTTCATCGATTTGCATCTTTTGAAAGCGAGTTAATAAAGACTTGCTTTTAAGCTTAGAGAGGATTTTTTTAAACGAATCTCTACGGTAAATGGCTAAAAAGCTATCTAAGATCTTTGGGATAGCTAGGTGGTTAATCTCTTTTGAAAAGAAGAGATCGATGAGATTGATGATTTTAAACGGATCTTCGCCTGCTTTAAGCTTATCTGCTAAAGCCTTAAACCACTCATCGCTATTTGTTGTCACATTTTCCAAGAGCGACTTTAAGCTGTTTGCAATTTTAGAAGAGCTAGCAGGAACCATTTTATACGCAATTTGCAGGAGAGCTAGACGTCTATGAATGGCTGTTTGTTCTAAAATCAGAGGCGCAATCCTCTTCAGCAGCTCTTCATGTTGGTCGGCTATAAACGAATGTAAAGCTTTTATAATTTCGGTTTTAATCTTATTGGATTCTTCTGTTTCTAAAAAATTGGTAAAAAAAATGTGGCATTTTTCAGAAAGCTCTAGCTGCTTTTCACTGGAAAGGGAAGAGGACAAACGAATAAGCTCACTAAACTCTCGAGCAGTGAGGGTCGATTGCAAAGGAAGATTGAGATGAACGACTCTCTGCATTTGAACTGACGAAACATCTGGATAACATCTCACGACATACTCAAATGAATAGGCGTCACTGCTTAACGTGATAAGCTGTTGAAGAATAGAGGGCAGCTGTTGCGCTTGTCTCTTCCACAGAAGATTCCAAGGTAAAGATTTGATGTCGGATGGCTTTAATTTTGCTAAATATTGGCGAACTAGAGGGAGTGTTTCTGGCTCTAGCATCTGTTTAATGATTCCCAAGCTGTTTTCAGGAAATAGATCTTCGCCATCCTTGTCGACGAGGTTGTCAACTAAACTTTTGATAAAAACGTAGAGAGGGATCGCTGTCTCTTTAGTAATCTCTATTCCAATGGGAAGCAGCGTATGGAGGCTTTCTGTTGCTTGAGTGGATAAATGCAACCATTTATTTTTTTCTACATCTGAAGCTTGGCTTAAAATAGGTTTTAAGCCTTTCATTAAATCTTCTAGCGACTTCTTAGTAAGCGAAGCTTCTAAAAATAAGAAGATAGTCTCTTGTATCTGAAGTTTAGTTGGGTTTGCTTTTAAGAAGAGATTAGCAAACTCAAAAAAATCTGGGGTTAACCGTAAGTTGATTTCACTCTCATCGTTCTCAATAAACAATGATTCATTGATGATAAAAATATCTTGGAATTGAGGATAATTCTGCTGCATCAGTAGAG
>CAZZJE010000293.1:0-3653 GCA_964654295.1 uncultured bacterium
CGCTACGCCTTTACATCGGGCCAAAGAGTGCGGGCAGTCACGAATTATCCGATTGCTTTTGCAGCATGGTGCGAAGAGTGATTAAAAATTTTGTTGCTAGCCACGCCTGCGAAGGATTTCTAAAAATTAAATAGTTATTATTCATGGCCTCTTCCTTTCTATCTTACACAGCCAAGCATGGTTATCAAAACTTCTTTTCACAAGAGCAAAAAAATACTTTCGATTCTTTAGATTCTGAAGTCAAAAGAAAAATTGAATCACGCTTTACCAGCTGCAGGGATATAAGCGATCTCGATTTCATTACCGATATTTTGGACCTGCTTAAAGCTTGCTCTCAGATGACAGCAGCTAAAAATTTTTTTGTTAAAATCTTAACGCCTGACTGGCAAGATGAAACGTCTGCAAAAAAAATTGAGAGATCTTTGAAAAAAGTTAAAAAGATTATCTTGAAAGGGAATGGAGAGGCTTTTTTCGATTATTTAAATACAAAAAAAATTGAAAAACAATCGCATCATAAACTGTTTGAACTGACAACTCAATTTTACCAAAACACTAAAACTGTTAGCTCTACTACACCAGTCTCCAATCCCAAAGAGCAAATTTTAGAATCAAATTCATTAGTGCAATTAATCCAGTGTTTAAAGCCTACAGATTCTTGGATTGGTTTAGAGCCATTTTTTGATGAAATCAATCAAGCGACGTTTTTAGATAATTCGGAAACGCTAGAGTTCGCTAAATTCATCTCCTCTTTGTCTAATCATGAATTTAACCCTCATCGCGCCAAAACTCTTCTCTCTTCTATCCAGCAATTTAAGGAGCTTTGGGGGAGTGATGCATTAAGTATGATCTGCTCTACATCCTCTCTTCAAGGGGTAGAAACAGTAGAGACCTTTCAAAAAATGGTTCACCTTCTAATTGCCACCCAAGCTTCAGATGAAGCAATGGAACTTTTGCTGCAGTACACGGGCCAAGAGATAAATTTGCAATCATTTCTGAAAAGGGTAAGAGAGGAAATTGCAAAAAAAGGGGTGGAACACTCATTTTTTCAAGAAGATATCAGGGAACGTATCAACCGATTTGCCGGTAATGACCCTACCGTCTCTTATCCTTTAAGCCAGCCTGAAATCAATTTGATAGAAAGGCAATATGATCAATTCCGCTCTTACTGTTGCCAGTACCAATATGAAACGATTCCTCTCCTTAGCGAACGTGCCCAGAATCTGAGGCAGGAGGCATTACATCGCTCCCTTAATGAAGATGAGCTCTTACAGCTAGTTGCTATTGGATGGCTTGCTATACGCCAAGAGTTTGGCATCTCTCCCTACAGCACTCAAATACTTGCTCTCTTAGGGATGTTAGCAGGCGATACTAGTAAGCTAGCCCAAATTAAAACAGGGGAAGGGAAATCAATCATTATCGCGTTGCTGGCATTTACCCAGGCGATGCAAGCCCGCGCGGTTGATATTGTTTCCTCTAACCGCTATTTGTCGGTGCGCGATCAAAAAAGATTTGCACCTTTCTTCAACCATTTCAATATCGAGACCTCACATATCTGCGATGATCATCCTTCTAAAAAGCAATTTCATGCCCAGATTCTTTACGGAACGGTCTACGATTTTGAATTCGCTTGGATGCGCGACCGCATCTGGCATAAAGGCTACTATGCTGAGCGCCTCAAACATCCATTTGTTAAACGAAATTTCGATTGCATCATCGTCGATGAAGCGGATAATCTCTTGATCGATCTTGCAAATAATATGGCTAGAATTGCTTCTGAAGCAGATGAGAGTTATGAATGGATTTATGTTCCTCTGCTAAAGTTTACGATGAAGTTCCCTAGCCAGCCATTTTCTGCAAAAGAGGTTAGAAACTACTTACTAAGAGAAGGGGTAGATCAACAGCGTCTTGATCTTCTTTCAGATAGTCAGCTTGCTAACTGGATCTCTTCAGCTAAAACAGCTCTATTTCAACACCAAAACCTAAATGATTACGTTGTCCGAACAGTGAGCGATAAGATGTCAGGAAGAGAGAAGGAGAGCGTTCAAATTGTTGAATCCAAACATTCAGGAAGAATTAGCAGCAACACCCGTTATCATAATGGCCTCCATGAGTTTATCGAAGCTAAACATGATGTTGAAGTGGCTAAAGAGAGCTTAACCCCCCTCTCGATATCGCATGCCTATTTCTACAGCTTTTATTCCAAAATTTTTGCGTTAACGGGAACGGGGGGGCCAGAAGCTGATCGCAAAGAGATCGAAGAGATTTTTGGAATGGGCAGATTTGATGTTCCCCCTCATAAGCTCTCTATCCGTGTAGACTATCCACCCGAAATTTTTGATAGCGACGAGGCCTATTTAAATGAAATTATTAATGAAGCAAAGGCTTGCCAAGACAAAGGGCGTCCTTTACTAATTTTGGCCAAAACAATCGAAGAGTCCCAAGAGATCCATGAGTTGCTTAAAAGGAAGGGATTTAAAGCCAATCTTTTAAATGAAGTGCAAGATCAGTCGGAAGAGGAGATATTGTCTCAGGCTGGATTGCCAGGCTCCATTACTGTTGCAACAAACGTCGCAGGGCGAGGCACCGATATCCTCCTGTCACAAGAGAGTCTCAAAAATGGCGGCCTCCATGTCTTGTTAACCTTTTATCCAGATTCAGATCGCGTGAGAGATCAAAATGTAGGGCGTGCTGGAAGAAATGGCGAGCCAGGCTCTTCCCGAATCATTCTCTCTTTTGAGCGTTTAAAAAACACTTTAGACTCTGATCTGCAAATCGTTTTTACGACTCTTCCAAGCCAAAATAGGCTTCAATTCTACGCAGATTATCGTAACTTTTCTGAAGCTCTCCTGAGAGAGCAGCGTATCCATCGCGCTCGCTTAGAACAGATAGCATCAGAAATTATTGAGGAGTTTTTGAAAAAATGGGAAATCTGGTTTCAAACTTGTCTAGACGATCGGTTGATTCAACGTCATGCAGAACGTTTATCTACAATCAAACTTTTTAAGCTCGTCCCATTCGATTTTACCTCACTCCATATAAAAGATCGTAAAATTGCAGCCACCTGCATGAGCCTATTAACCTCTAGCCAGATCAATGTCCACTCTTGGAAAACCTTTTTAAAAGAGGCTCTTAAACGGACATCAGATAAAGCCTTAAGTAATTGGGCTCAACAAGTTTATATGCCGCTGGAAGCAGAGATTCAACAGTTGCAACTTCTCTCGTTGTCAGCTGAAGAGGAGAGAGCTCGGCTTTCAGAACTTTTTACAAAGGCACGCCCTTGTTGGGAGAAATATTTAGATTCAGAAAAAGGGCTCTTTTTGTTTTTAGAAGAGCTGACAAAAATCGACCTGTCGCCACTTTAATCAAGCTTCAAGATTTATTGTCAAAAATTTGCGAGGTAACATCAAAAGGTTGAAACGACGATACATGTTCTCTCTTATTGGATAACAGACCACTTCGTCAAGGCTCTTAGCCAGCCTCAGAGCGAAAATTTTAAACAGTTTAATCGGCTTAGGCTTTTCTATTGCATAATTTTTGTCTCCTAGAATAGAATAGCGCCCATCACAGCGTGACCGGCTGTGTAAGTAATCTATCTTGTGGGATATTAGCTCAGTTGGTTAGAGCGCCACGTTGACATCGTGGAGGTCAGCTGT
>CAZZJE010000294.1:0-3642 GCA_964654295.1 uncultured bacterium
GTTGATTGGGACACGGAATTAAATTTATTTAATGTATGGAGGATGAACTCGAACTGTGTATTAATTAGAAATGAGGAGCTATCATTAATTTTGGGTGGGTATCTATATTCTTAATAAATACTTATTAATTTTTTTTTGCAATCAGTTAACTGATAATGGCTACGCCATAAGTGTTTAAAATTTTTGTTTTTAGTGGTTTAAGATTTTAAAATTAATTTTATATCCCTTCGATTTCATGAAGAGAGCGATCGAAATAAGCTGGCAGCTTAGGCCCTTGTTCGATAGGACTGCGGGGCAGCTGCTGTAGATCTAGCCTAGATTGCATCTTTTCTACTAATGAGGAGAGATTGGAAA
This sequence comes from uncultured bacterium, assembly GCA_964654295.1. GTDB lineage: Bacteria > Chlamydiota > Chlamydiia > Chlamydiales > JABDDJ01 > CAZZJE01. The sequence continues at coordinate 355 of CAZZJE010000294.1, forward strand.
GTTGTTGATAGTTAGAGGGAAGCTGTTGATAGGTGCTCCACGCCTCTTGCCATTTATTTTGCTGGGCATAGGCAACAAAGAACAGCAATTGCGCTTCAGGCAATTGGGTATTTCCCTGCTTTAGCCAGGCAGTGGCTTCGTAGGCTTGATGATTTTTTAAGGCAGCCAGAGCGAGGTGGAGATAGGCTTCTGGGGTTGGAAGCTCTCGCTTTGTAAACTCCTCCCAAAGGTATCTCCGGTGAGGCGTATTAATCAGTTGAGAGACAGTTAAAGGCTCGATCGCTTCCTTAGGAAGAGGAGAGAGTTGGCTTAAAATCGATTCGCTTTTCTGGTAGTCTCCCTTTTTATAGGCTAAAAGGGCGGAGAGCAATTTATTTTGATTGTTTTCGGGTGCTATCTCATCGATCCATTGAGTAAATAGCTCTGCCTCCTCTTGTCGTCCGTTAGCGGCTAAATAGCTTGCTTCCTCTTGTAAAAGAGCGATGTCTGCAGGATTATTAAAAGTGAGGCTACGTAGATCAAAGTCACGGATAGCTTGCTGCAAATAGGGAAGAGCGGTAATGCTCTTATGTTGCAGAGAATCTCGATAAAGATTGTGGAAAAAAGCTTCGAGATCAGCTTGTATGGAAGCTTCATCTTTATTAGGCGTTGCACGTACAGCTAAGCGCACGAGGCGAAGTGCTTTTGGTTCATAGCCCTGCTGCCATTGATTTTTAGCGGCTTGCAGAAGTGTTTGAGCCATTTCCTGATGCTTTCCATCAGATAGGGAGAGCTGCTCCCAAAAAGTAAAGTAGGGAGTTGTTTGGATTAAGAGGGGGCTATCGGATGGAATAAGAGTCATTATCTCTTTGCGCAGCTGATTGGAAATTTGACCCTTAAACCCTTCGGAGTTGCCTTCAAGGGAAATTAGAGAGTCTAAAAGAAGTGAAGTTTGCCAACTATTTCCGGATTGAATAGCAGCTAACAAGCGGCTTTGCAGCTGACCGGAGAGATGTTGCCGCAGATCACCATCGGGAAGCAGACGATTAAGCGTGATGGAGGTGCGTCGGATGCTATCGGCATCGTGACGGGCTAGGGCTGCGTCAAACTGCTGAATGAGTTTTTGAGTAAGTTTTTCCAGGGAGGTTTGAGCTCGCCATTGCTGCAGGGCTGCAACATAGATGGGCATCTCCTGCAGCTGATTAGAAGCTATTAAAGCCTCTAATGTATGGTCAATATGATTAAGAATTTCTTCTCGATCTTTTTTAAAGCGGGGAGCTTGCAAAGGTACTTTGCTAAGCGTTGCAAAAGCTGTTTTAAAATAGGCTTGACGAGCATAGATCGGCTTTGTTTCAGCTTCTAGAAGCTCAGCTTTACCCAGCAGCAGGTCGACTCGATCTGACTCTTCCTGAGTTAGCGATTGCTGTCGAAGGCCTTCTAATAGGCTTTTTGCTGCCGTGAAATCGTTTGTATGCACCAGGCAATTTGCTTTTTGTAGCTCTCTCCAGCTTGTAGGAAAATAGGCAACCACACCGCGCTGCATCCAAGGCGAGTAGGCGGGCATCTCCTTTAGTGAACGCCACTGCTGAAGTGCCTCTTGGCAATGGTTATCCTGGATGGCTTGAATGCCATTAAAGAGCTCTTCCCACTCTTGGCTACGCAAAGGGAGCTCTTTTAGCTGTTTAATAGAGGCTTGTAGCTGTTCCGGGTTCTCTTGCAGATAGGCATTGAGAGCCTGATTGATGGTGATTTCTAGACCAAGGCGTGACGGCCCTCCCCGACTCCAAGCCTGAAGGGCTTGTTGAATCTGAGCCGAAGAGTCTTTGAGGTTACCCTCTTGCCTAAGAAGATAGGCGCGGTATAACGCGAGTTGATCGGAAGGAACTTCTGACGACACGCGTTCTAATCGTGCGTGAGCTTCCTGAAACTCCCCCTTTAAAAAGGCTTCTTGAACAAGATTTAGTTCATGCTGGGTGTCAAATGTGACAACCATGACTGTTAAGACAGCTAGGATAAAGAGAAGAGTTAGTCCGATAGTAACGCGTAAGTAAGTCATAGATTCCTTATCTTGTTACATTTACAAGCAAATCACTTGTTGCAGGATCGATCCAGGATTACTATCTTGGTAGCGCGCTGCAGGCCCCAGGGCTTTTTCGATACGTAAAAGCTCATTATATTTACAGGTTCTTTCGGCACGGCAGAGTGCGCCTGTTTTTATCTGTCCGGCATTGGTTGCTACGGCGACATCGGCAATGATTGAATCCTCTGTTTCGCCCGAGCGATGCGAAATCACTGTCGAATAGCCAGCGCTGCGTGCTAAGCGGATGGTTTCCAATGTTTCGGTTAACGTGCCAATTTGATTCAGTTTAATCAAAATGGAGTTTCCTACCTTCTGTTCAATCGCTCGCTGCAAAAACTTAGGATTGGTGACAAAGATATCATCTCCAACGATCTGAATCTGTTTGCCTAACTGTTCTGTTAAAATTTCCCAACCTTTCCAATCATTTTCATCTAGCCCATCTTCGATGGAGTCGATCGGAAAGCGTTCACATAGAGATTTGAGATAGGCCACCTGCTCTTCAGCGCTTCTTTGGGCATAATCTTTTCCGCCTTTACGCTTCTTCTTCTCTATGTAGCGCCCCTCTTGCTTATCAAAAAATTCGGAAGCGGCGCAATCGAGGGCTAAAGTGATATCTATTCCTGGCTTATAGCCCGCCAGTTCGATCGCATTAACAATTGTTTCAAGGGCAGCCTCGTCAGAGCCGAGGTTGGGCGCAAAGCCGCCTTCATCTCCAACTGCTGTGACGTGGCCCTGCTCTTTTAAAATCTTTTTGAGCGTATGGAAGACCTCTGTTCCCCATCTTAAGGCCTCTTTGAATGTAGGAGCACCGACGGGTCGAATCATAAACTCTTGGAAGTCAAGGGAATTGTCAGCATGGGCTCCGCCATTGATGATATTCATCATTGGACAGGGAAGCAGGTGGGCATTACAGCCGCCGATGTAGCGGTAGAGCGGCTGATGCAAGCTGTTAGCGGCTGCTCTCGCAATGGCTAAAGAGGCACCTAAGATTGCATTAGCACCTAATCGTCTTTTGTTTTCCGTGCCATCAATTTCATTGAGCAAATTATCCAAAAGCACTTGATCAAATACAGATTCTCCGACTAAAGCTCCAGCGATCTGATGGTTGACATGCTCGACTGCTCGGGAGACACCCTTGCCTAGATAGCGGTTTTTTTCGCCATCCCTAAGTTCAACAGCTTCATGCTCTCCGGTAGAAGCTCCCGATGGAACGGCAGCTCTGCCGCGGT
>CAZZJE010000295.1:0-3639 GCA_964654295.1 uncultured bacterium
ACTAAGTTGCGCATGCCATCGCATAACCCCTCTTGAAAAAGCGCATTAAGTTCGCACTCAATGGGAGAATCAATCGAACTGTAAACGGGAGAGACAATTCTATTCTCTTTTTGCGGATCGTATAGCCGTTGGCATAACTCATCAAAGCTCCAGCTTTTGTCACTGCTCGATGAAGTAGGTGAATTGGAAGATGGAGGAGTAGTAATTAATGAAGACATTATCTATAATATTTTATTAAAATTTGATATAATTAGAGAGTATAGCTAATCAATTGTTAATTATATTTAAAGATTGTGAAGATTTCATAATTTCTTGAGAGAGTTGAATTTTCCAAGGGTCTGCCTTGCAGTTAATGGGTAGCTCCTTGTAAGATTTTGTCAGTTGTTTTTAAAAAAAAAGTGCTTCGAAGCACAGAAATAAAAAGCGCTTGAGGATTGGCCACGATGTTTGGATTTCTAAAAAAAATTTTCGGCTCTGCACAAGATCGCAAAGTGCGTCGCTATTTTAAGACTGTAGAGTCCATTAATGAGTGGGATCGCAAGTTTGACTCACTAAGTGATGAAGCGATCAAAGCTAAAACAGTCGAATTTCGCCAGCGAATCAGCAAAGGTGAAACTGTAGATGAGCTTCTACCCGAAGCTTATGCCGTTGTTAAAAACGCTTGTAAACGCATGTGCGGGACAGAAGTTCATGTGTTTGGGTATGACCAAAAATGGGACATGGTGCCCTATGATGTCCAGATGGTAGGAGCCATTGCCCTGCATAACGGTACAATTGCAGAGATGCAGACGGGGGAAGGAAAGACGCTGACAGCTTTGATGCCTCTTTATCTGAATGCTTTGACTGGAAAACCTGTTCACCTTGTCACTGTCAACGACTACTTAGCTCAGCGTGACTGCCAGTGGGTGGGAGGAGTCTTGCGCTGGCTAGGCTTAACAACAGGCTCTTTGACCAACGAGGTTCCTACAGATCAACGTAAAGAGATCTATCTGACAGATGTTGTCTATGGAACAGCTGCTGAATTTGGCTTCGACTATCTAAGAGATAATTCGATGGCGATGAGTAGAGAGGAGCAGGTACAGCGCGGCTTCTATTATGCGATCATCGACGAAGTTGACTCCATCTTAATTGACGAAGCACGTACTCCGTTAATTATCTCTGGCCCCTCATCAGTTAATCGTCAAATGTATCATGAGCTAAAAGATAAAGCGGCAGAGCTCGTTCGCTTGCAGCGAGATTTTTGCAGCCGCTTAGCGAATGAGGCGCGTCGCGTGTTAGATCCTCTCGTTGAAAAAACAGAGCGAGGCGAAAAGCTGACGAAAGAGCAGGAAGAGGCACGCGATGAAGCGATGCGCAAACTTTGGCTTGTTGCTAAAGGAACTCCCAATAACCGTATCTTAAAGAAGCTAAAAGAAGATCCCGACATGCGCGCCGCACTCGACCGCTGGGATCTCTATTTTTATGCCGATCAAAATAAAGACGAACGAGCCGATACAATTGCCCAACTCTATGTGCTAGTAGATGAGCGCAGCAGCGATTATGAGATGACAGATAAGGGAATTGCAACCTGGTATCAGATTCAAATACAAGAGGGAGAAAAGAAAGAGGTGATGCACATGACTTTGTCATGTTAGACATCAGCGAAGAGTATATCAAAATTGATGAAGATCCCTCTTTAGATAGCGAACAGAAGATGCAGCATAAGCTGGCTATACAAGAAGAAGATGCGCAACGTAAAGAGCGCACACATAATTTGCGTCAGCTTCTGCGTGCTCATTTGTTAATGGAAAAAGATGTCGACTACATCGTTCAAGATGGCAAAATCATTATTATTGATGAGCATACAGGTCGTCCTCAGCCTGGCCGCCGCTTTTCCGATGGGCTGCATCAAGCCATTGAAGCAAAAGAGGGCGTCACAATTCAGCGTGAGACGCAGACTTTTGCCACAATTACTTTGCAGAACTTCTTCCGTATGTACAACAAGCTAGCTGGAATGACTGGTACAGCGACGACAGAGGCCAATGAGATTAAGCAGATTTATAAAATGGATGTTCTGGAAATCCCCACACACCGTCCATGTAAACGTGCTGATCATAATGATGAAGTCTATATGACTGAACGTGAAAAATATCATGCGATTCTACAAGAAGTTCGAAAAGAGCATGAGAAGGGTCGTCCGATTCTTATCGGAACGGAATCTGTCGAAGTGTCAGAAAAATTGTCGCGTATCTTCCGTTTCAACAACCTACCACACACTGTTCTGAATGCGAAACATAATGAAAAAGAGGCAGAGATTGTAGCAGAAGCAGGTCGCCGCGGAGCGGTTACAATTGCCACTAACATGGCTGGCCGTGGAACTGACATTAAGTTAGAGCCTGGCGTTGCTGAATTAGGTGGACTTTATGTGATCGGAACGACGCGCCACCAGTCGCGCCGTATCGACCGTCAGCTGCGCGGCCGTTGCGCCCGTCAAGGTGACCCTGGTTCTTCTAAGTTCTATATTTCATTTGAAGATACGTTGATGCGTCTCTTTGCGTCGCCACGCTTAACAAATATGTTGCAGCGCTTCCGTCCACCAGAAAATGAGCCGATCTCTTCTCCTATTCTGGATCGCTCAATCCAGACAGCTCAAAAGCGTGTCGAAGGGCGTAACTATACCATTCGTAAGCATACGTTAGAATATGACGATGTGATGAATAAGCAGAGACAAGAGATCTACTCTTTTAGAAATGAGGTCCTACAAACGGATGATATTGAGAGTGTGGCTGTTCGTGTTTTAGAACAGCTGTGTGCTTATGGCGCGGAAAAGTATCTGAAAAACCGTTCGAGCGAAGATAGCTGGAATCCAGAGGGATATCGTGCCTATTTAATGGAACATATTCCCTTGACGTTTGAAGACAATATCTTTGATGACGATACTCTGGATGCCGAAGATCTGGAAAAGATCGCGCGAGATCGCATAGTGGCTGCTTTTAAAGAGAAGCTAGCTCGGGAAAATAGTAAAGTTCCTTATGCTGCAACTCTTAATAATCCTGACGGACAGCTGCCGCCTCCCCCCGCTAATGAGGCTGTTCGCAACATCATGATTCGCAAGGCTGATCGCCTCTGGCAAGAGCATCTTTTAGCCATGGACCATCTTCGTTCCGATGTCAACTTACGTCGTGTGGGACAGCGTGATCCGCTGCTAGAGTTTAAACATGAAGCGTTTATCATGTTTGACGAACTTAGCCAAAAGCTCTATGCCGATATTGCTCAGTCGCTTTTCCGCTTTGAAATCTTGACAAAAGAGCATCCCTCTCTCCAGCAGATTTTAAAAGATCTACACCTAGAGACGCAGCGCTCGTTAGTGAGTGAGTGGGATGGCCCGATGCAGCCTCAAGAACCGATTCAACCTCCCGAAGGAGTAAGAGGCAGGGGAATCAGCATGGATAGCTTTGATGATGAGTCTAGCTCCAAGATTGTTCCCTTCGAACCTGTTGTGTCAGGTCCAAAGACAAGTCGCAATGAGCAATGCCCATGCGGTAGCGGATTGAAATACAAACGCTGCTGTGGCCTGAAAGAGGAGAGCAGTTCGTAGCATTGATGTAGCGTAGGCTTTAGAGGTAATTGCAAAATTCAAGTTACACGGAGGAAATTTAG
>CAZZJE010000296.1:0-3637 GCA_964654295.1 uncultured bacterium
GGTAAGATTTAGAGGCATTAAGGACTTGTCGCCGCTCTCCCAAATTTCTAAAGCGTCCAAGGCGTTAAAATCTCATATCCTGTCTCGGTAATTAAAAGCGCATGTTCCCACTGGGCACTTGGCTTTCCATCGACTGTCCTAGCTGTCCAGTGATCTTTGGGATCAATGACCGCTTCTCTTAGCCCTGCATTGATCATTGGTTCAATTGTAAAAGTCATTCCTGGAGCCAAAGGAATTCCTACACTATTGCGATGGTGAGGAATCTGAGGCGCCTCATGAAACCGCAGGCCGACTCCATGCCCAACAAATTGGTTGACGACCGAGCAGCCGCGACGAGCAGCCTCTTGCTCAATGATATCTCCAATCGCAGAGATTGGAAGCCCTGGCCGCAACTGCTCAATTGCACTCATTAGGCAGGCATAAGAGGCATCCATCACACGTACTTTCTCTTCCGATACATCTCCTATCGCCACCATCCGACTGCAGTCTCCATAGTAGCCATCTAAAATGCAGGAGACGTCGATATTGAGGATATCTCCATTTTTTAAAGGCTTTGAATCGGGGATTCCATGACAGATGACCTCGTTTAATGAGGTGCAGATGCTCTTTGGAAAGGGCGGCTGGCCGTAGTGGAGCGGAGCGGGGATGGCGTTGGCTTCTAGATGCAGCTGATGCGCATAGCTATTCAATTCTTCTGTCGTCACTCCTAGGCGTGCCATCGCGCAGGTTTTGTCTAAAATTTCAGCTGCCAGCTGACAAGCGCGGCGGATCCCGGCAATCTGCTCTGGAGTTTTAAGAATAATCTGATATTTTTTGTAATAGATCTCTCTTAAATCAGGTTTAGAAGCAGCAGCTGGAGCAGCTCCTTCATTGGGATGACATTTCTTTCTCTTCTTTCCACTGCCGCACCAGCATGGATCATTTCTTCCAATATTCATCAATTTTCTCGCTGCTTTTGATAGACGGATAAGTGCTACTATGCTAAGCGTTAATTATAGTAATTTTTATTTTGATTGAGGCAATTCAAATCAAGTATAGCAGTTCTTCAATTTTGAAGAGAATCACACCCCAATGGAGAAAACAATGCCATCTTTAAAAGAACGCTCTCTCCAAACGCATGCATTTACAGCTTTAAAAAGTTTTCGACGGCTGCAAGAGCTTGCCCTCCATGCCATCGATTTAAATGCTCCTGGCATTTTAACGCCAGAGAGATTGCATCGTTTTATTGCAAGTTCCGCTGGGTGGAAGATGCTCTATGGAACAGAACGTGTGACAGATGAGGTGATGGAAGCCCTCTACCAGCTAGCAACAGAAGCGATTGTCTGGGAAAAGATGGATCGCATGCAGGCGGGAGATGTCGTTAATTTTATTGAAGGCTATCCGAGTGAAGAGCGTCCAGCCCTTCATACGGCTGCTCGAGATTTCTTTGAAAACCCTCAGACAGCTCCTAAAGCTAAAGAAGCAGCCCAGCTGTTGCGTCAAGAGGTCGAAAAAATCAAGCAGTTTTCTGAAAAAATCGAGCGTGAAGGGCGTTTCAAAGAGATGATTTTCATTGCGATAGGAGGCTCTGATCTAGGACCAAGAGCTCACTATATTGCTTTAGAGGGCTATCGCAAACCAGACTTTAAAATTCATTTCATTGCCAACGTCGATCCTGACGATGTTGCTTTGGCATTAGAGGGGGTCTCATTAGACAATTGCTTGGTGGCAGTTGTTTCAAAATCGGGGACAACTCTAGAGACAGCAACTAATGAAGCCCTTGTAAGAGCACATTTTCAGCGTGCTGGTCTTAAGCCTGAAGAGCATTTTATTTCTATCACAGGCAAAGGCAGTCCAATGGACGATCGCTCGCGCTACTTAGAATCCTTTTATATCTGGGATTGGGTAGGTGGTCGCTTCTCTACAACAGCCGCTGTCGGTGGATTACTCATTGCTTGCTCATGCGGCTTTAGTAACTACTGGGAGTTTTTACGCGGCGCCCATGCGATGGATATGGCCGCACGCGAGCGGGACCTTTCAGCCAATTTGCCGCTTTTAGGGGCTCTACTGGCGATTTGGAACCGCAATTTCTTGAACTACCCGACAACAGCCATGATCCCCTATTCTCAGGGGCTTCTACGCTATTCAGCCCATATCCAGCAAGTGGAAATGGAATCGAACGGCAAAAGAATCGATAAGCGAGGCAATGCCGTTACCTTTCAAACTGTTCCTGTCATCTGGGGAGAGCCTGGCACAAATGCGCAGCACTCCTTCTTTCAGATGATTCATCAAGGCACAGCAACGATTCCTGTCGAGTTCATCGGTTTTAAAGAGTCTCAATATAATCAAGATTTGCTGGTCGAAGGCACAACTTCTCAAGAAAAACTTATCTCTAATCTGTTGGCTCAGATGCTAGCTCTAGCCATTGGGCAGAAAAAAGACAATCCAAACGTCGTTTTCCCTGGTAACCGCCCCAGCCATCTGCTTCTCACGCGAAAATTAACTCCTTTTAGCCTGGGGGCTTTATTAGCTTATTATGAACATAAAGTTGTCTTCCAAGGATTTATCTGGGATATCAACTCTTTTGATCAAGAGGGAGTTCAGTTAGGAAAAGTTTTAGCGAAAGAATTGATTCATATTTTTGCAGAGCGGCGAAAAGGCGAAACAATCATCGAACCTTATCCGCTAGGAGATGCACTGTTATCAGAGCTAGATCAAGTATAAGGGGCTATCATGGGATTAAAAATATTCATTATCATCGTTGTCGTTATCATAGGCTTGATTGTCTTGAGAAAGTTGACTTGGCTGCCAAGTCCTTATCAGACGCCTAAGGTTCCAGACGATGAAATTCCGCGATTTAAAGAGGTGAAAGTCGATTTTACTCACCACCATGACAAAAGTAAGGCACTTCCATTTATGGCGGGCGCTGTTTTTGATATGAGAGGCGATGGAACCCAATATTTATTTGTAGGTGGAGGGTATAACCAGGCTGATAAGCTCTTTGTCTTTAAAAACGATCGTTTTCAAGATGTCACCGCAGAGAGTGGTTTAACTAAAGAGCCAAATGATACGACCTATGGAGCGGCAGCGATTGATGCCAATAGAGATGGATTAATCGATCTTTTTATTGCTCGTGAAAGCGGTCTCTACCTCTATATGAATGAAAATGGCCGTTTTAATGGAAAAAAACTGGAGATCCCGTTTGACCATAAGTCGGTTCCCATTTCGATTGCTGTCGCAGACCTACAAAAACGAGGACTTGTCGATCTCTTTGTCAGTTGCTACATCAAACCGCAATTTGTCGAAGGTCAAACGATTTTCAATAAAGAGGGCTATGGGGCAAATAGCTTGCTTCTGCTCAATAATGGCGACAATACCTTTAGAGATATCACTAAAGAGGCAGGTTTGGAATATACTCATAACACATTCCAAGCTGTTTTCGTTGATCTAGATGGCAATGGTGAGCTAGATTTAGTTGTTGCTCACGATACGGGACAAGTTAGAACTTATAAGAATATGGGTAATCTAAAGTTCCAATATATGCCCAATCCAACATCTGATGTCTATAGCTACCCTATGGGGATTGCTGTCGGTGACTATAATGACGATGGAAGACCTGATCTCTTCTTCTCAAATATCGGTCCCTTTTACTGGTGGA
>CAZZJE010000297.1:0-3629 GCA_964654295.1 uncultured bacterium
TAGAGCAGAGGACTGAAAATCCTTGTGTCGCTGGTTCGATTCCAGTTCTGGCCACTCTCGAAAGAAAAGGCAAAATGCCTTTTCTTTCTTTTTTCTTTTGCCTGAGAAAATAGAGATTTTGATCCTCCTAAAGTTCCCAATAATCATCCTTTAAAAGCTCACGTTCTTTACAGAATTACAAAGGTTGGTTATGGCACGTTCTCTTCCTAAAGATAAGCATCATGTTGTATCGGAAATGTGTAATGCGCTTGCAAGCATTTCAGGTATTCAAGCTATTTGCTTGGGAGGTTCGTACGCTCGGGGAACAGCGACAACTAACTCAGATGTTGATATTGGGATTTACTACTCAGAACGTTGTCCTCCCTCTATTGACGATATTCATAGCCTTGCAAAGAAATTTGATCCGACTGTTGCTACAGTTACCAATTTTTATGAATGGGGTCCCTGGGTTAACGGAGGGGCATGGCTAACCACTCAAAAAGGGAAGATAGATTGGCTCTATAGAAACTTGGATCAAGTGAATAAGGTCATTGAAGATGCTCATAAAGGGCTATTTGTTTGGGATTTTAGGCAACAACCGCCTTACGGATTCTTCAGTGTAACTTACTTGGCCGACTTGCAGCATAATATTCCTCTGTACGATCCCAAGCAGATTTTCGCCAAATTTAAGAATGCCATCAAAGTTTACCCAAAGGCTCTGAAGAAGTCGCTCATTGGAGAACACTTGTGGAGCGTGGAATTTTCTTATTTAAATGCACAAAAGTTGGCTGCTCGAGAATGTATTTATGGGACAGTTGGATGCATGACTAGAATTGTCTCTGAACTTACCCAGGTGTTATTTGCGTTAAATGAAGTCTACTTCGCTTCAGAAAAAGAAGCACTTAAAGTTATCGAGTCTTTTTCCTTGAAGCCAAAGGAATATGCCATTCGGATCAATGATATATTAAGCTATCCGGGTCAAGGGGCGGATCTAGCTGAATCGCTTAAGAAATTAGGTCAAGTTATTCAAGAAACGATAGATCTTTGCAAGCCTCTCTATACTTCTAAATACACTATTAAATAAGGAAAGTGCCATGCAGCCGAGAATTAATGTGATTACCTTAGGTGTAGAAGATATTGAAAGGTCCAGAAAATTTTATGAAGATCTTGGATTTATAGCATCGTCAACAAGCAATGAGCATTTCGTCGCATTTCAGGCAGCAGGCATCGTTCTCTGTCTATACCTTGCAAAATCTTTGGCAGAAGATGCCAGGGTTGAGCCAAATAGAGAAGGCTTTCGAGGAGTAACATTAGCTTATAACGTGGAAGAGAAAAATGAAGTAGCACGAATTTTGGCACAGGTTGAGAAATTTGGGGCAAAAATCGTAAAACCTGCTGAAGATGTTTTTTGGGGCGGTCATAGTGGTTATTTTGCAGATCCAGATGGTCATCTTTGGGAAGTAGCCTGGAACCCTCATTGGTCTCTCGAAGAGGATGGTACAATACGACTCCCGAAATGACATTGATGAATTTAATCAACATTCTCGGATCGAAAATTTGCAACCCCTAGCTTCTCAAGAATGAAATCCACTCTTTCCTTCACAGAAACTTTTGGAATCAGCACAGTTTCATAACCGAAATTTTTATATTTGATAAGAAGTTCATCAAATTCTTTTACTGCCGATTCAAAATCATGTTTTCTTTCTGCATCATTACCGAAGATTTCTGGCCATGGAGGCACAAGAAAAACTAGACGATTGTACCTAAAGTTATTAGCAGCATTCTGAAAATATTTGGGTTGAGGGGTATCTAGCTGAACGGCGTCGATAATTCCACGATCGAAAAAGATAAACTGATCAGTTTGTCCCTGAGAGTTAAATTGATAAAGATAACGTGATAAGGCAAGGTCGAGAAATTTTTGAGGATTAGTCCATGGCAAGGCATCTCCATCAATTGCATGTTGCTCTTTTACTATTTGCCTTCCAGGTTCAAGGACAATGGAGTAACCTCTTCTTACCAATTCAGACAATAAAGTCGACTTTCCTCCACCTGAGCAGCCTGAGATAACTACATAGTTGCTCTTGGTAATTGGGAAATTCGTTTCGTTTAGGTAAGCATCCTCCATGGTTTCTCCCTGAATTCTCATAACTGTAGACAAGCATCCTATCAAGATGAATGTAAATATTTTTATGGTTTTTAGCATATTCTCTTCTCTAAATAAACAATGGCTATTTTATGTTATTTGTTTTCAAAAAATCCATCAATAGATTTTGACAATTCCAGAATTACATCCTCAAACTTAATTTGTGGTTTACCCATAGCAGAAAGGAAATTATTCCAACGTTGTTGAGTCTCTTTGCTATTATAAAATTCTACTGTAAATGCTATGGGACGTTTGAGTGGGGTTTTGCGATTTGCAAACACTTCTTGGATGGCAATGATTAGCTTCTCTGGTTGTATCTCGTGGCTCTTTAAGATGGTCCACAAATCATAAAAGTCTTTCATACGAGTATTGACGAGCGCAAGTTTTACGATCGACTCGAGTTTTTCAGCTATGACGGTTTCCAAGGTGTAACCCAATAAAGTTGGCTCTGACATGCCTAAAAGGGTGGGAAATTGAATTTGTTGAGGTTTAGGAATGATAATGTCATAAAGCCGATGTCAATGAGAACAGGTATTTTTGTCGTGAACAACTTTGCTGAAAAGCTACTGCTCACACCGTTGTAATCTCCACCTGTCTGTGTATTGCGAAGAATGAGTTTTTACGTGTCGAAAGCGATTCCATCCTCCTCAAAGTCGCATAATATAAAGTTATAAACCAATTTCTTTTAAAATAATTCAGTGTTTTTATCAAAATTAATTTTTTAAATAATTACTTATATTAAACTATTTTAATTCATTTTTCTTTTCCGTGTCTTAAGAAATAAGCAATTTCTTCCTTATTCTTTTGTCCTTGAGCAACGCTAACAACAAATTCTTCATACTCTTGATCAGAAAAAGCTATTTTTATTCCATTTTCTTCGAGGAATAAAATAGTTGTGAGTGCTCCTGTTCTTTTATTTCCATCATTAAAAGGATGATTTTGCACGATGTGAAATAGGTATGCAGCTGCCTTGTCATAGATCGTTTTATGCAGATATTCACCAAACATAGAAGCTCTAGGCATTTCTATAGCTGAGATAAGCAATCCCTTATCTCGAATACCTGGCAATCCTCCATGATCCTCTAGAAAGGCATCATGAAGTTCAATAACTTGTTCAACGGTAAAAAATTTGATCATCGTTTAGAGAGATTTTTGGCGAGTTGGTAGCGCTCTTTACGGATTCTTTTTAGCCCTTTTCTAAAGGATGTATTGTCCATTTCAATATCTTCTTCCTCTTCAGCAGCTTCTTTAAAAGCTAAAGCTTCTAAAATGTATTCTCGCATAGACATGCCTTTCTTCGTCGCCATCATCTTTAAGTGAACATGCTGTTCGGCTGGAATATCCAAGCTTAAACGGATCATATCATGATGAGCTTGTCCCATACATTAACCTCCTTATTTCCACATTTCCATAATAACTGAAATGTTGATAATAGTCAATTTTTAAACGTTTTTATCAATGGACGAGACAAGAATCCTGGTACAAAATTTCGGACTTATTTATTTAC
>CAZZJE010000298.1:0-3615 GCA_964654295.1 uncultured bacterium
CTAAATTTCCTCCGTGTAACTTGAATTTTGCAATTACCTCTAAAGCCTACGCTACGTTTAAGTACATTTGAGAGCTTTGTCGCTTCCGCGACAATCCCTGAAAAGATTGTAGAATTAGGCCTTACACCGCCAATAATCTCAGCAATTTTATGCAAAGTTGCATAAAAACGTCTAAACTATAGATGCCACCGTAGGTGGCATGATTGTGGATAAGATTTTTGTTAGACCTTAAAAAATTGCTTTTGAACTACACCATCGGCATAGTGTTTGAGGGTTAACTTAAAAGCTGGGTCTTTTTCAATAGTCTCCACTGAAGGCTTTAGAGCAATTCCTTCACCCACTTTTGCTGGAACAACAGTAAAGATATAGCCATCAATTTTGCCTGCTTTATAAAAAGATTCAGCCAAAGCTGATCCTCCAAGTAGCCAGAGACGCTTTATCCCTTTTTCTTCCATTCTTTGCAAAAAAGTCTCAACATCGCTTGTGACAAACTCAACCTCTTCATAGAGAGAAGGAAGCTCGCTTTTGGTAAAAACATAAGCAGGCTTTCCAGGCCAGGACCAGTCGCCAAAGCTGGCAATGAGTTGATAGGCGTGCTTGCCCATCACAATGGCATCGACTGAATCGCAAAAGTCATAGATCCCATAATCTTCTCTTGGCGACACCGGCGGTAACCAGTCAACGCCTCCCTCGCTATCGGCAATAAACCCATCTTGACTCGTTGCAATGTTTAAAATAACTTCTGTCATGCTCGCCCCTCACTGTTTGAAAAGCGAAAATTATAAGTTTCTTTAACTTAATACTCAACACTTGCCTCCTTCGGCTGAGAATTGTAGCTAGATTTTTTGAAATATTTTTTATATGAGAGAAATATAACAAGGGAGAGAAGAGATGGGTATGTTTGATCCAAATAGATATCCTCAAAGACAATCGACAGGTTTAGGTGGACGACTAGCTATTGCCGCTTTAATTGCCTTAGTCGGCTGGTATATGTATACCTCTCATGTCGAAGAAAATCCTGTCACAAAAGAGAAGCAATATGTCGATCTCTCACCCTCCCAAGAGATCCGTTTAGGGATTGAATCTGCGCCTATGATGTCACGTAAAATGGGAGGAGAGGTCCCCTCTTCGGATCCCAAAGCGATCGAAGTGCGCCGCATGGGAGCATTCCTTGTTGAAAAATCTCCAGCTAAAAACAGCCCATGGAAGTTCCAATTTCACCTCATCAACGATAGAAAAACCGTCAATGCCTTCGCTTTACCAGGAGGTCAAATTTTTATCACTTTGGGTTTATTAGATAAACTTCAGAATGAGGCACAGCTAGCCGGAGTTTTGGGCCATGAAATGGGTCACGTCATCGAGCGCCATACAGCAGAACAGATGGCAAAAAATAAGCTTGGCCAATGGTTGATCATGGCCGTAGGGGCTGCAGCGACTACAGACCAATCTAGTGGGCAGCAAGCAACTATTGTCGCTTCGGTGGTTAACCAGATGTTTCAGTTGCGCTATAGCCGTAAAGATGAATCCGAAGCGGACACTTGGGGCTTAAAGATTATGGAGCAGGCAGGATTTAATCCCGCAGCAATGGTCGAGGTGATGAAGATCTTAAAAGCAGCCGCTGGAAGCCGCGGTGGCTCTTTGGAGATGTTTCAAACGCACCCTGATCCTGACCTTCGTATCGAACGGATCAATGCCTATTTAAAAGAAAATCCTCCCAAGCCAGGCTTAACGATGGGAAAACCATTGAGCGAAGTTTATCACAGACAAAATTAGGCGGCTTTTCGCATGCGTCAAGCTATAGTAGGGTTTTCAACGCTTCGACAAGTCGCACTCCAAATATTTCTTCTCCGATAACTTAGACAGCTTCGCACTTAAATGGCGCAAAAGAGCGTCTATGAATTGGACAGGGGCCATGCTGTTCGATAGCGGAGAGATGCTCCGCCGTTCCATACCCTTTATGTTTAGCAAAGCCATAGTGAGGCCACTGTTCATGAAAGGCGACCATCATGGCGTCGCGTGTCTCTTTGGCAATAATGGACGCTGCAGCGATAGAAAGGGAGAGCATATCGCCTTTAATAATTTTTTCATGCGGCATTGGAAGGTCGGGCAGTGGCATGCCATCGACAAGCAGATAGTCTGGTTGATGGGTCAACGCTTCGACAGCACGTCGCATGGCGATCTGGGTCGCGCGATAGATATTGTGCGTGTCGATCTCTTCATGCGAAGCGATACCGATCGCATAAATCAACCCTTTACAGTTTAATAGCTCGAGGTAAATTCTTTGACGTTTAGAAGGAGGAATCTGCTTGCTATCGTTAATATCAGCAATGGAGCAGTTAGGAGGTAAGATACAGGCGGCGGCGACAACGGGACCAGCTAAAGGGCCTCTCCCAGCTTCATCGACGCCTGCAATACGACAAAATCCCTGAAGAGCAGCAGAAGATTCATACTGCAGCATCAATTGCTGACGCATTAACTCTTCAGGTGCCATCGCTTGACAATCTACTCAGCATTTTTAGATGCAGCAGCAGCAGGTGCAGCTTTTGGCTCTTCTTTACGACGGTTGATCTGCTCGCGTACTTTGGATTTCTTACCAGAAGTTCCACGTAGGTAGTAGAGCTTCGCACGACGTACCGCACCGCGCTTTGTCACTTCAATTTTAGCGACGCGTGGGCTGTGAATCAAAAAGACACGCTCCATTCCTTCGCCATAAGCAACGCGATGGACAGTGATCGTTTCAGTTAAGCCATAACCTTTACGAGCAATCACCGTTCCAGTGTAAATCTGTACGCGCTCTTTCTCCCCTTCAATAATCCGGGTATGGACAGCGACAGTGTCGCCAATCGAAAATTGTGGAACATCTTTTTTGAGCTGTTCATTTTGCAGCTCTAGCAGCAATGCAGTTTTGCTCATCAGTTACTCTCCTTCTTCTCCCCTCTAGGGGAACGCTTTGGTGCCTTTAAGGCATCCTTCATCTTAATAAACTTTTCCCAAAGATCGGGGCGTACGCGTTGTGTGAGAGCACAGGCAGCATGGTGACGCCATTCGGCGATCTTCGCATGGTTTCCGCTTTTGAGGACTTGTGGGATCTCTTCACCTTCAAAGACCTCAGGACGGGTATAATGGGGACAATCGAGTAGTCCTTTTTCAAACGAATCCTCATCTGCCGCTTGCGCATGGCCAAGGACACCCGGGATAAAGCGGGCGGTCGCATCGACGAGGACAATGGCTGCCAAGCAGCCATTCGTCAAAACATAATCGCCTATCGAGAGAACTTCGTCAACCTCCTTTTGGATCACTCGCTCATCCACTCCCTCATAATGTCCGCATAGTAAAATGAGGTGAGGAAGTTGGCTAAGAGCGCGGCATCGTTCGGCAGTTAACAGCGGACCTTGGGGTGAAAGATAGACGACGTGCGAATCGTGTCGTTTGACACTGCGAATCGCTGCTGCAACGGGAGCTGGCATTAAAACCATTCCGGGTCCACCTCCATAAGGACGCTCGTCGACACGCCGATGTTTATTATCGGCAAAGGCTCGGATGTCATGCAGATGGATCTGCAGCAGCTTTTGCTTCTGGGCACGTGCTAAAATACTTTCACTAAAAGGCCCTTGA
>CAZZJE010000299.1:0-3595 GCA_964654295.1 uncultured bacterium
GGGAAATGAAAACAGCGACGCCATCCAGTTGTGTTTACAACTGCTTATGGTGACTAGCCGTCTCCGACGGTATGGGAGAACATCACTGTGAGTTCTAAATCCAGCGCCTTAGCGCTTGAGGAATGCGAACTCTCTCATGAAGAATGCCGAAGCGAAACAGAGGCCTCTCGTCTCAACTTCGCCGACAGAGCTCTTTATGAGAGACCAATCCATTTTTCTCTGTCCAATCAGGCAGTCAATGTCCTGGCTGTGACAGGGAGAATCACCGTTTCTTTCTAATATCAGTAGAAGGAAAAAGAGTCAGGGCGAGGAGCATCTCTCCTCCCCTGTTATCTCTTTACCTGTAAGGATGCCACTATGAATGAACTAGAGGCCTTAGTCTGTTTGACAGCCATTCCCCATTTAGGTCCCGTGCGTGGCAAACTCTTGCTCGAACGGTTTGGATCGGCATTAGCAGCTTTACAGGCGAGTGAACAGGAGATTGCTGAGCTTCCCGGCTTTGGAACAAAGCTCATTCAGAGCTGGCGCTCTCGCTTCCAAACAGATCATTGGCAAAAAAGTTTGCTGCTTGCTCAAAGAGAGGCGGTGCAGCTGGTCGCTTGGGGAAGCCCTGACTATCCAGCTCAACTAAAAGAACTTCCTGATGCCCCTCTTCTCCTCTATATCAAAGGAAGGTGGCAACCTTACCATGAGCGCTCCATTGCTATTGTGGGGACGCGCCATGCGAGCCGCTATGGATTAGAAATGGCGTTTCGACTGGCAGAGGAGTTAGCGGCTGCTGGCTGGTGTGTTGTCAGTGGTCTCGCACGCGGTATAGACAGCGCCGCCCATCGTGGTGCTTTGCGAAGCGGCTGTACAATAGCCGTTATTGGATCTGGACTAGCCGATCTCTATCCACCAGAAAATAAGCAGCTAGCCAATGAGATCATTTGCCAAGGGGCTTTGATCAGCGAATTTGCCATGCAGCAGCCACCCGATCGCGGCCAGTTTCCACAAAGAAATCGTATTGTCAGCGCCTTAACCCAAGCAACACTCCTCATCGAAGCTCCACTCAATAGCGGTGCAATGTTGACGATGGAAAAAGCCAAGATGCAAGGCCGCCCCTGCTTCGCCCTTCCCGGTCGAGCCGATGTTGAAACCTTTCGTGGCAACCATGCCCTTATTAGAGAGGGGCGAGCCAAACTTGTCGAAACAAGTGCTCATCTCCTACAAGCTTTAGGGGCTCCTCGTGCCCCAACTTCCCAAAAACCTCTTCAACTTCAGTTGCCGCTTTTATCAGAAGAAGAGCTCAACCTTCTCTCCTATTTTTCTGAAAGTGAAACGACTCTTGAAGAATTAATTGGACGCGCACAACTTCCTGTGCAAAAATTACAGGTTTTGATAATGAGTTTAATTTTAAAAAAAATCGTCCAGGAATATCCCGGAAAAGTCTATAAAAGCCTTTATGTTGGCTCTAGGCCTAAGGTGAATAGTCCAGAGACGTCGTGTGGACATTAGCGCATTGTTATGAATAAATCAAAAAAATCCCTAATTATCGTCGAGTCGCCAGCCAAAATTAAAACGCTGCGTAAATTTTTAGGGAACAATTATCTTCTTGAATCCTCTGTTGGACACATTCGTGATCTGCCCGAAAAGGGCCTTGGCATCGATATCCAGCAAGATTTTGAACCTACCTACGAGGTTCTTTCCAATAAAAAAGATGTCATTGACAATTTAGTCAAGGCAGCCAAGCATTGCGATGTCATCTACTTAGCCCCTGACCCTGACCGCGAAGGGGAGGCGATCGCCTGGCATTTAAGCGCAATCCTGCCCAAAGAGGTTCGCATCCGTCGCATCACCTTCCATTCAATCACAAAAGATGCTGTGCTAAAGGCCTTGGAACATCCGCGCGATATCGACCAAGCGCTTGTCAACGCCCAGCAGGCGAGACGCCTGCTTGATCGCATCGTTGGCTATAAGATCTCGCCGATTTTAAATCGCAGAATCCGCCGGGGAAGAGAGCAGTCTGTCTCCGCTGGACGAGTTCAATCGGTTGCTTTAAAGCTCGTTGTCGATCGTGAAAAAGAGATCGAAGCCTTTAAGCCCATCGAATATTGGAATTTAGGGGCTGTCTTAAATCCACCCAGCTCTTCAATCTCCTTCCACGCCTATCTCTACAGTGTCGATGGAGCGAAAGTTGAGAAAGAGCTGCAGCCAGATAAAGCCGTGACAACGATTCCGAACCAAGCCGTAGCTGATCAGGTTGTGGAGCGGTTGAAGTCAGCTGCCTATTCGGTTCAAAAAATTGAGAAGAAAGAGAAACGCCGAAACCCCGAGCCACCTTTTATCACTTCGACTCTCCAGCAAGAGGCAAGTCGACATCATGGCTTTGGTGCTGCTCGAACAATGAATATTGCCCAAAAGCTCTATGAAGGTGTCGAATTAGGCAGCGCCGGTGCAGAGGGTTTGATCACCTATATGCGTACCGACTCCGTTCGTATTGCACCTGAAGCCATTCAGGAAGCGCGCAGCTGGATACAAAGTCAGTATGGCAACGACTACCTGCCCAAAGAGGCACGCCACTATGTCACTAAAAAAAGTGCACAGGATGCCCACGAAGCTATTCGTCCTACGCGTGTCGAGAATACACCTGAAAAGTTAGCTCCCTATTTGACTAAAGAGCAGTTTCAGCTCTACCAGCTGATTTGGAAGCGCTTTGTAGCGTCGCAGATGAGCTCTGCTATCTATGACACGGTTTCAGCGGAAATCTTAGCCGCTCCTGGATTGATTTTGCGTGCAACAGGATCTCAGCTAAAGTTTCAAGGCTTTTTGATTCTTTACGAAGAGAAGCGCGATGAGGAGGATAAGAGTGAAGAGGGGCGCTTGCTACCTCCTTTAGAAGAGGGCTATCAGCTTAAATTAGTTGAGACAACATCTGATCAGGCCTTCACTCGCCCACCGCCGCGCTATAGCGAGGCGACACTCGTTAAAGAGCTTGAAAAATCTGGAATCGGCAGACCCTCCACCTACGCCACCATTATGAATAAAATTCATAGCCGAGAATATACGGTCAAAGAGGGAGGCCGCCTAAAGCCAACAGAGCTAGGTCGCGTCATTGCAGCTCTACTGGAAAATAATTTCCAACAGATTATGAATGTCAATTTTACAGCTCAGATGGAAGATGAGCTCGAGCATATCGCTGAAAACCGTAAAGATTGGAAAGCGTTGATGCGTGAATTTTGGGCACAATTTTCTCCTGTTTTAGAGACCGCGGAAAAAGAGGCCTTTATTCCACGCGTGGAGACGGATCTAATCTGCCCTAGCTGCGGCGCTAAGCTTCAGAAGATCTGGTTTAAAAATAAATATTTTTACGGCTGCTCCCGCTATCCCGACTGCACCTACTCATCTCCTGTCGAAGCGCTCGAGTTTAATAAAGATGAGTATGCCGAAGATTTCAATTGGAACCAGCCTTGTCCCGTATGTGCAAGCGAGATGAAGCTGCGTCATGGGCGATTTGGAGCTTTTCTCGGCTGTACCAATTACCCACAATGTCGCGGTGTCGTGCGGATTCCGAAGAAGGGTGAAGCCCAGATGCCTAGCGATACAAGCAACATGC